>NZ_QSDP01000078.1:0-30319 GCF_003463685.1 Parabacteroides sp. AM58-2XD | reverse complement strand
TATGCAATTACGCTTTATCCTTAAACTAAAATATAGTCTTCAAATAATTAACCAAGTGTATAAAGATACAAAAAGCATAAACATCATTTCTGCTTGAGATTATAATTTTTTGTCTGATTCCCAGTATCACATTCATTTATAACATTATTATCTCTTGATTTGCATATCACTAAATGGTGACGCTATTATTAACAAATGGCGTCACCAATCATTTTTACCACCTCCCCATCAAAAATTCTCTCACCGAAACATTTCTGATTCCTTCATAGGTATTACCATGAAACTCATCTTCTGTAACAATCATTTTGGGATAATTATCCTGAATTTTAAGCAAGTTACCAAACTCCCGTTCGATAGTTTGTTCATTATCCAGACGCAAAGCTACCTGGACATAAAGCTTTTCTGAAGCCTTTTCACAAACAAAATCAATTTCCAGAGGACCTAAATTTCCGACTTTTACCGAATATCCTAAATATAAAAGGTGGTTATAAACTACATTTTCCAAGATTTTCGCTTTATCCGACAGACGATAACCGGCTACAACATTACGAAGCCCCATATTCTCAAAATAATACTTTTCGCCTATTTCAAAAATTCTTTTACCTATAAGATCGTAACGTTCTACCCTATGAATCAAAAAAGAACTGGATAAATATTCCACATAATTAAGAATCTGATTTACAGAAACAGTTGTGTGCTGTGACTTCAAATAGTCGCTTATGTTTTTAGCAGAAAACAAACTACCGGTATTTTCAGAAAGGAAACGCACTAACTTCTCCAAGAATGCCGAATTCCGAAGATTATACCGACTTACTACATCACGGTATACAATAGTCGAATAAACACTTTTCAGGTATTCATCTACCACCTCATCCGTCAACGTCAAATTGATTAAATAAGGAAGTCCTCCGTATCTGGCATATTGGGCATAACTCGCAAAGGAGTCTTCAAGTGTATGGAATTGCAGAAATTCAGGATAAGATAAACTATAAACTGTAAATTCTACATAACGCCCACTCAAATAAGTGGCCAGCTCACCGGATAACATATGAGCATTACTTCCTGTTATATAAATATCATTGAATTCATTCAATAACAAAGAACGCAATGCCTTTTCAAATTCCGGAATATCCTGTATTTCGTCAATGAAAATATAATTATAAAAACCTTTCCGTTGCAGGGATGAGATATGGCTATGCAAATCAGCTGCAGAACGGATATGATCAAAAGCCATATCTTCCTTATTTATATATATAATATTAGCTTTTGGATCGGTCGACTGTATTTCTTCCATCAGCTGGAATAACAGGTAACTTTTCCCTACACGTCTTTGCCCGGTTAAGACCTTAATGATCGGCTTTTGGATAAAAGCTCTATCTTATGGATATAAGAATTTCTACGCCTGATAATAGTTGGTAAAATCATATACTAAAAGTTTTAAGTATAATTCAAACTTTCGCAAATATAAGAAATAGTTTTAAGTATAATTCAAACTTTTCAGTATAATCGTCTCTTTTTTATACCTCCACTTACACCTCCCCAATATTCGAATCCACCACCAGGCTATCCGGCAATTCCGCCGGTTCCGGCCGCTTCACATAGATGCACATTCTGCGTGTCCCGTCTTCCACCAGGATACCATCGGCCACAAATTGTTTGAGTTCTTTACGTGCCAAATATTGGGTACAACCGTTTAAACCCTGATAAGCCAAGGTTGTAATATACGCATGTCGCTCCAGATACCGCAGCAACCGGCTTTCTTTTTCCTCCTGTGAAAAATCAGTTACCTTTGGTTCCTTATAACGTTCCACCGGCATTGTTTTCAGTTCATGCTTCAGTCCGGCACAACAACGAAAATTCACATTCTTGAAATGAACGGATTCACTACGCAACTCCTTCTTGTCTTCTACCGGGCGCGATTTCAACGATACACTGAAATAGCCGATTCCGTCGAGATAAACATTATATCCATCGCGAAGTTTCTCTTTCAGCATGTCGGAGAGCAGACGGACCGCTCCTTTCAGGTCGCCACCAGTATAAGTGGAACGCGAAGACGCTTCCTCTATTAAACGATCGGTACTCACTGTATCCCAGGGGACTATACGGGGATGCAATACGACTTTTTTACCTGAACCCTTTTTAGGCGGATTCTGCTCCATCTTGTAAATTGCTGTCATACCAGTGTGTTTTTATCATCCGGCCTATAGACTTTTATGGCTAAAGACAGGACTTAGTAAGTATTTGACCCAGGTCAACCATATATTCGCCCCAGGTCGAACTTCAATTTGCCCTAGGTCAACTATAAGGTTCACCCAGGTCGAAAGGTTAAGAATATACGACCAAAGATATAAAATATAAGTGGATAAACAATAGTTATCTCCTTTATTTTCAATAGATGAAATAGTTGTAGCCTTCCTGATAATGATCGGTCTTTACATGCTGTAAACCGACATTCAGGTACTTATCTTTGGATAAAATCAATTAAAAAAGAAGACAAATGAAAGCAACTTTATTCAGTGCAAATCAGAAAGCACAAAAGACAATCGAGATGGAAAAACTGGTCGGACTGATCCGTGACGGTTACAAGGAAAAGCAAGTGGCAGCCCTGCGCGAAGAATTGCGCTACACCATTCCCGGAGTTTCGGTAAAAGAGGCGAACCGGTTACCGGTCGTCTACTTCTGTTCTACCGTAAAAAAGCAGGATGGGACGTTTGTCAGAGACCAATATAACGGATTGGTCCTGCTCAAAATAAACAATCTCGCCAACCGCAACGAGGCAAAAAATGTCCGCCGGCAAGCAGCCGGATCATTACAGACAATGGCAGCATTTATCGGATCAAGCGGAAAGAGCGTAAAAATCATCATTCCTTTTACACTATCGGATCATACTGTCCCACAGAACGATACGCTTATTCGTTTTTTCCATGCCCGGGCCTATGACAGAGCGGCAGCCTATTACCGGGAAGAGTTGCAACAACAGATCACTGTTGAAGAAAACAAATTGGATGCAGCCTGCCGACTTTCATTCGATCCGGATATTTACTACAATCCGGACGCCCTGCCTATCCGGATCGAACAACTTTGGGAGATGCCGGAAAAGCTACCGGTTTCTGCACCGTCACCAGCCGTGACAGACCCGTTACAACGCCTCGTTCCCGGTTATGAACGAAGCCGGATCGTTTCGTTACTTTTCGAAAATTCATTACGGCAAGCCATGGATGCGACCGGTTATCGAAAAGGGGATGAAGATATCAAGCCTTTCCTTACTCGCCTTGCCGAGAACTGCTTCCGCAGTGGTATCCCGGAAGAAGAGGTGGTCAAGTGGTTGCCGGTACATACCCATTTCCGGATTTTTGAAGCGGAGATACGGACAACCGTACACAATGTCTACTGCCTGTCCTCCGGTTTTGGCCGGAAACCGTGTATCCGGCCGGAGCAGGCACTCGCCTTTCAAGCCGACGAATTTATGAAACGCCGGTATGAATTCAGATATAATAATATGAAGGGAGATGCGGAATACCGCGAACGAAAATCATACTATTTCAATTTCTTTCCTGTTAACGAACAGGTCCTCAACAGTATCAGCCTGAATGCGCAGGAAGAAGGTATCCCGCTATGGGACAGGGACGTAAAACGTTATATCTATTCCAACCGTGTGATGCATTATTCGCCTATTGAGGAATATATGCTGGAGTTGCCGGACTGGGATGGGACAGACCATATCCGCCGGCTGGCCGATACGTTGCCCTGCAATAATCCGGAATGGAGAAACCAGTTCTACCGCTGGTTCCTGAGCATGGTGGCCCATTGGAACGGGCTGGACCGGATGCATGCCAACAGTGTCTCCCCTCTTTTGATCGGCAGACAGGGATGCGGCAAGTCCACCTGGTGCCGGAATCTGCTCCCGCCCGAATTACTGGAATATTACACCGACAGTATCGATTTCAGCAATAAACGCGACGCCGAATTGTTACTGAACCGTTTTGCCTTGATCAATATCGATGAGTTCGATTCGGTATCGCCTTCCCATCAGGCATTCCTGAAACATATCCTCCAGAAGCCGGTCATTTATGCCCGCCAACCTTACAAGCGCAGTATCCAGCCGCTGAAAAGATATGCATCTTTCATTGCGACCTCCAACAATGTAGATTTGTTGAACGACCCGACAGGAAGCCGACGTTTCATCTGTATCGAACTGACCGGTAACATCAACCACAGTACCGGGTTAAACCATAAGCAATTGTATGCCCAAGCTGCCACCGCACTACGTAACAACGAACGCTATTGGTTCACCTCCGAAGAGGAAACTGCGATCATCCGGAACAACCACCAGTTCCAACAGATTCCGGTTGAAGAGCAACTCTTCTTCCAGTATTTCCGCTTGCCTGAAACAGGAGAACAGGGAGAACTGCTTCCTGCTGCCGAGATATTGAGACGGATCGAACAACGGAGCAAGATAAAATCCGGTATCCGCAACATGGCTCTGTTCGGCCGGCTGCTGCTAAAGAATAATGTAACCAAAAAACATACGAAAACAGGTAATTACTACCATGTAATTGAAATCTGATAAAACAACCGGGTGATGCCGTCCTCCTGTCATGGCGTCACCCCCCATACCCTTATGGTACAGTCTATTAAACATCTCTACTAGAACATGACACCGGATTTACTAAAATTTATATAAATAAGGAGAAATCTCCCACAAATTAGGATTCCCCTTTCATTTTAATTAATATTAACCTGCCCCCAATACATACAAAAGCTTAAAATAATACATCTTTCATCCTGAAACAAGGTATTAATCATTGTATACATACAGGTGTAACTATTTGTAAATCATAATGTTGTGTTTTAGAGTTACTGTAGTTCTTTTAGAACTAAGGTAATAACGCCAACTAAATATACGCCAGGCTCTAAATCGCTTTGTAAAGTTATATTCAAAATAAAGAACAGACTTTTGTTTCGCCAAAACATTGTCTATTAATGTTCAAATAAAACCATCAATTATGTTGAAAAACTTTAAGCCTGTAGCTTATTGCTGTTAGCCGGTACACTAGGTATCCCCGGATATGCGTCTGCGGATACGGTTACAGCAGGGCCGAGAACTAGTATTTCCCAGCAAGACGGAAAAGTTACGGGAACAGTTGAGGATGAATTCGGTCCCGTTGCCGGAGCATCTGTAGTAGTGAAAGGAACAACAAATGGTAACATTACCGACATGGACGGTAATTTTACTTTGGAAGGTGTGAAAAGTGGAGATATCATCCAGATATCTTTTATTGGGTACGCAACTCAGGAAATCAAGTACACTGGGCAAGGAACTATCTCTGTTAAATTAGCAGAAGATACCCAGAAACTGGATGAAGTGGTTGTAACTGCCCTGGGTATGAAACGCTCAGAAAAAGCCTTGGGTTACGCTGTAACTGAATTGAAAGGTGATGAATTGAAAACAAATGCTATTAACCCGGTAGCTTCTTTGCAAGGAAAAGTGGCTGGTGTTGAAATTGCATCTTCTGATGGCGGTATGTTTGGTGCTACTAAAATTCAAATTCGTGGAGCTTCCACTTTGAACGGCAACAACCAGCCTATTTATGTTGTGGATGGCGTTATTCTGTCGAATGATTTGTCTGGTACCGGTTCTTCCGACTGGGATTCGAATGCTAATGACTACGGTAATATGCTGAAGAACCTGAACCCGGATGACTTTGAAACTGTATCTGTATTGAAAGGTGCTGCCGCTACTGCTTTGTACGGTTCACGTGGTTTGAACGGTGCAGTTGTGATCACGACTAAGAGTGGTAAAGGTGCTACCGGTTTCGGTGTTTCTGTTTCTCAGACATTCGGTCTGGATCGTGCACACGGAGGTATGGAGCGTCAAATGCTTTATGGCCCCGGAACGATCGGTGGAGATATCAGCTACGGAGAAGTGAATGCGGACGGTAGCTATAAGAAATGGGATCAGAATCAATTCCGTTTGAACTCAAGAGGAGAGGGAACCGTTATCGGTGCTTCAACCATGTTGTGGGGACCGCGTTATGACGGTCGTCAGATTGAGAACTACGATGGCACAATGACTTCGTATTCACCGATTGAGAGCAATATGTCGGATGCTTACCAGACCGGGTTGAACTCAAATACCAATGTGTCTGTTCGTGGTGGAAACGAAACAACTAATTATTTTTCTTCTATCTCTTACAAGAAGGCTAAAGGTATTGTTGAAAACAATGATTTTGAACGTTACTCTTTGTTGCTGAAAGGTTCTCATAAGATCAGTAACCGTGTAGATGTAAATGCTTCTATCAGCTTTGCAAACTCTACACCGAAGAACGCACAGATCAATATTGGTGAAAGTTTCGCAACCGGAACTTATTCAACCATGTACGATACTAATTATTTCCGCGATAAATATCTGGGTGACCATCATACTGGTCTGGCTAGCAATGACTATGGCGATAAGTATGGTAGTGTGCCGGGTAAGAGTTTGTGGTTTAAGATAGACAATAACGATAAAACCCGTAAGGAAACCGTTGTTCGTCCGACTGTTGGGATCAATGTTAAGATGTTAGACTGGTTGTCTTTCCGTGCTGAAGGTAATATGAACTATTATTATACCAGCTGGGAAGATAAACAATTAGGCGAAGGCTACAATAACAAAGGCGGTTTTTACGAAATGGGTCAGGAATATAATAAGCAGACTACTTTCGGCGGAACTTTCACCTTTAACAAAGATGTAAAGGATTTCCATATCGGTGGTTTCCTTCGTGGTGAATACTATACGACAAGTGCAGCTACTCAGACATCTAAAACAGATGGTGGTCTGGCTGTTCCCGGTCAGTATTTTGTCGGTAACTCTTTGAATACCTCTAAAACGACGGCAGAAATTAAAAATACAAAACGTATTCTTTCCGCAGTAGCTGCTGTGAACCTGAGTTGGAAAAACCAGTTGTTCCTAGATATTACAGGACGTAATGACTGGTCTTCCGGTTTGATCTATACCAACGGAACGGGTAACTACTCCTATTTCTATCCGTCTATCGGCGGATCATGGTTGATCAATGAAACATTCCGTGATCAAATGCCTGAATGGATCAACCTGGCTAAGATCCGTGGTTCATGGGCACAGGTAGGTAACGATGCCAGTCCGTATTCTATTTATTCTTATTATACATTAGGTTCTTTATTGCAGCCGGATGGTTCCAATATCTTTACGAACTATTGGAATGATGATAATAAGAAACTGTTCAGCCCGAACCTGAAACCTGAACGTAAAAATTCATGGGAAATCGGTTTGGACTGGCGTATATTCGACAGCCGTATCGCCTTGGATGCAACTTACTACAAGGAAAATACGACTGATCAGATCATGACAATTGCTATCCCGTCTGAATCAGGTATCAGCAAACAGTTGATCAATGCTGGTAATATCCAGAACTCCGGTGTTGAAATTGCCTTGAATACGATTCCTTTCAAAAACAAAGACTGGGAATGGACATTGGACTTCACATTTACAAAGAACTCGAACAAGATCGTTGAACTTCACCCGAACGTAGCAAACTATATTGCCTTGGAAGGTGATGTGGCTTACGGTAACTACCGTGTAGGTTCTGTTGCGATTGTTGGTGGTTCTTATGGTATGTTGATGTCTGATGCAATGCCTAAAAAGAATGAAAATGGTGAAACCGTATTGACATGGCGTGATTCTTATCGTTCTGCATTTGCTCAACGTAGCGGCACTGCTGAAGAAGTAGGTAGCCTGGTTCCGAAGTTTATGGGTTCTATTGCTACAGGCGTAACCTGGAAAGACCTGAGTTTGCGTGTTGCCCTGGATGCCCGTATCGGTGGAAAGGTAGCTTCTTATTCTAATAAATACGGACAGGCTTATGGATTTACCCAATCTTCTTTGGACTTCCGTGATGAAGAACATGGTGGTATTACCTGGACTTCAAACTACGGAGATTCTAAGGGTATGACATTCCATGACGGTGTGATTCCTGAAGGTGTATTCGAAGCTGGTACAATGGCTACTTGTGTAGATGGTGTTAAACGCGACTTGGGCGGCATGAGTTTTGCTGATGCTGTGAATAAGGGATATTTGGAACCGGTACATGCTTCTGATTATCACTATTGGAGCAACCAGTGGGGCACTGGTACTATAAACGATTACTGGGTACATGACCTGAGTTATATCGCATTACGCGAAATCACATTGGGATACCGCGTACCGAAGACCATCGCCTCTAAAATAGGTGCAAAGGGACTGAACCTGTCATTCAGTGCAAGAAATCTGGGTTATCTGTATAACTCATTACCAAACAATATTAATCCGGAAAGTGTGCGTAGTAACAAATCGGCTGAGTTCCGTGAACGTTCAAACAGCCCAATCACATCCAGCTATATGTTCACTATCAATTTGGATTTCTAATTAATAAATGAAGCAAATTATGAGATATAAATCTTTTTTAGCAGCAACCCTGTTAGGAACTTCTCTGATGGTAGCTCCGGGGTGCCAGGACGATTTCGCTAAAACAAATACCAACCAGTCTGCTATCACGAAAGCAGATGTGCGCTATTTGTTTACACAGATGTTAAGTGAATTCGAACCGTCGAAATACCAGCAATGGTTTTATAATAATCTGGCTTATACATTACGTTGGACGCAAGCTAATGTGCCTGATGGCGGTAATACTTCTTCTTTGAACCTGATGGGTGCTTTTGAAGGATCGCAGAGCCAGGTTATTAATGTGAAGTTATATGCTGAAGAAATCAAGCATGTGCTATCGTTAATGGATGAGAACGAACGGGCTACTTATGAAAATATCAATGTCCTGGCAAATCCGTTATTGGTATATCTGGGTATCTTCGGTACGGATATGTATGGCTCAATCGCCTATACGGAAGCGGGCAGAGGATTGCATGAAGAGATCCTGACCCCGGCTTTCCAAAGTCAGGAAGAATTGTTCCCTATTTGGTTGGATCAACTGAATGAAGCGATCGACGTGCTATTGGCAGACAAACCTAACCAGGTGAAGTTGGATGCACAGGATTTCGTTTACAAAGGTGACACCAAGTTATGGCTAAATTCGCCAACTCCCTGAAATTGAAGATAGCCGTTCGTATGTTGCATGTTGATAAGGCAAAGGCACTGGCTATTGCTGAAGAAGCTGTGAATAATAAGGCTGGCATCATGTCAGGTTTGGATGATGATTTCATCTATTGCAAAGGTTCTCAGGAATATCACTTCGGAGATGATGTACTGGATGGGCAGAGTAAAGGTATCGGTTCTAAACAACTGATCAACTTCCTGGTTGACAATAAAGACCCGCGTGTTCGTTTTATTTTCCAGAAGAATGACTTTAACTCTAAAGTGGTACAGGCTTTCCTGGATAATAAGAAAGAACTGCCTCCTTATATTAAAGAAGTGGCTGAGATCAAAGACGGTAAATTTGAAGGTTGGAAAACTCCGGGTGAACCTTGGGTTCGTTACTTCGGTAGTCCGGTGCAGACTTCTGCCAGAGAAAATGCTGAAATAAACAACGCTTATTTCAATTACGACAAATTTAAACTGCCTACAGAAGACGGTGGTGAAAAGCAGTATTATCCGTTGGCTCGTATGAACCGTGAAATGTTGCAGGGTCAGAAAGACTATACTTTCCCTGATGCTCCGGGTGTTTCTGCTACGATCGACGATCAGGACCGTGCATGGTATGGTTTACATTACTCTTCTGCAGAAGTAGCTTTGTATCTGGCCGAACTGAAATTGCTGGGTGCTAACTTGCCTGGTTCGGCTGAAAGCTATTATCAGGAAGGTATCCGTCTGTCTGTTCAGGAATATGACAAACTGGCTTCTTTGAATCAGATTCCGTATTATTCTAGTGTATATGACAAGGAGTTTGAAAAGACTATCAAACTGGAAGATGGTGAAATCGATGCTTTGCTTGCAAACGAGAAATACAAACTGACCGGTTCTACAAAGGAACAGTTGGAAAAAGTATATATCCAGCAGTATGTTCACTTCCTGTTGTTCCCGAATGAACAGTTCGTACAGGTTCGTCGTTCAGGTGTTCCTATGAAAGATAGTAAAGTATTGGCATGGGAAAACTTTACAGATGACGATGCAAACTTCCAGATCCCGCGTCGTTGGACTATCAATACTCCGCTTCAGAGTGATTTGATGTATAATATAAAGAAGACAGCTTATGAAGCACAAGGATTTACGACTGGAACACAAGATCCGGCTACATTGAACCGTGAACGTGTATGGTATGATAAGGGAGCACCTAACTTTGGTGAAGGTCCTAACTTTTAAAGGTATATCTTTGTAAATAGATAAATAATAAAGAAGAGGGAAGGATTATCAATATTCTTCCCTCTTTGTCTTTAAATCATACAAATAAATATGAAATATCAGATCACATTCATCATTTTATTGATCTCGCTTATCACTGAGGCCGGTTATGCACAAAAGAAGTCTATTTATCTGCTGGATGATTTCACCCAGGGAGTCGTATTAATGAAAAACGGAGCAAAGACAAATGTTTTGTTGAACTATGATGGGAGTAACTCTACATTAATATGTAAGTATATCTAAAAAAATATTATTTCATGATTCAGGGGATGTAGAGAAGGATAGTTCTACATCCCCTGAATTGTTTCCTATTTATTGATTTAGTAAAAGAATGAGGAAGAGATATCAACCTTCTTCCCCAATGTTAATCTTGCAACAACTCTTGTTTCTTTCTGTTTATATTACCAAATGACATTGGTTGACGCCAAATGCATAGATCTAATAAATTAAACAAAAAACATCAGTATGTTGAAAAGATTCAAATCTGTCAGCATGATTCTCCTGGCGGGCGCGTTGGGCTTTACCGGAAACGCCGTTGCCAATCCGAATACCGGGAATCCTGCTATTGACATTTCCCAACAGGATACGAAGATTACGGGAACAGTGGAAGACGAGTTCGGACCCGTCGCAGGGGCTTCTGTTGTAATTAAAGGTACCACAAACGGGACGATGACCGATATGGACGGTCATTTCACGCTGGAAGGTGTAAAGAAGGGAGACATTATCCAAATTTCTTTCATTGGCTTTGCCACACAAGATATTCCTTACACCGGACAAACCGCTCTCAATGTTAAACTCGAAGAAGATGCCCAGAAACTGGACGAAGTCGTTGTTACTGCTTTAGGAATGAAACGTGACAAGAAAGCACTGGGTTACGCCATGCAGGAACTGAAAGGTGACGAACTGCTTTCTTCACGCGAACCAAACCTGGCCAACTCTTTGTCGGGTAAAGTCTCCGGCTTGCAGATCGTACGTTCCAGCAATGGAGTGGGAGGGTCTTCAAAGATTGTGCTCCGTGGTAATAACTCGCTGACCGGTAGTAACCAGCCGCTGATCGTTGTCGACGGTACGCCGATGGATAACTTCACAGGCGGGGTCGATGATGTATGGGGTAACTCCGGTGCCGATATGGGTAACGGTCTTTCCGACATCAATCCCGAAGATATCGAGTCGATGACTGTGCTGAAAGGTGCTTCGGCTGCGGCCTTGTACGGCTCCCGGGCCGGTAACGGGGTGATACTTATTACGACCAAGTCGGGAAAGAAGAATGAAGGGCTGGGTATAACAGTCAATGCCGGTATCACTACCGAGTCGATTTTCCTGAAACCGGATATGCAGAACAGCTTCGGGCAGGGATCGGTCGGCGCTTACGATAACCAGTCGCGATTGAGCTGGGGACCGAAGGCGGAAGGACAGACGGTTACCGACTGGATGGGACGCCAGGTTCCTTTGAGGACGTACGATAATATCGATGCTTTCTTTAATACCGGTACTTCTTTTAATGAAGGTATCAGTTTCCAGCAGAATATAAAAGGGACGTCGGTCTTTTCTTCCATCAACCGTTCGGATGATGCAGGTATTACTTCGGAGTCGAAGCTGAACAAAACGAATATCACCTTGCGTGCCACCACTTTCCTCGACGAAGCCGAAAAGTGGAAGGTAGATGCCAAAGTGAACTATATCAATCTGAATGCCCACAACCGCCCAATCCAGGGTGTCAACCCTTCCAATGCTTTCAATACGATCTATAACCTGCCCCGTTCGCTGAATGTGCTGATTTTAAGAATAGTGTGGACGAAGATGGAAACATGATCTGGTGGGACGCTTCGAAGAACCCGCAGGAAAACCCGTACTGGGTGACCAAATACCGCCAGAACAATGATACCCGTAACCGTTTGCTGGGTAACATCGCGTTGAAATACGCTCCCACCAACTGGTTTAATGTCGAATTGAGAGGCGGTACAGACTATTATACAACGACTAAGAACGAAAAAGTATATGCCGGAGGTAATACAACCCCCAGCGGTTTATACAGCGAAGGTTCCGAGACATTTTACGAAAATAACTACAGCTTCCTGGCTACCGCCAATAAAGATAACCTGATCGACCGCCTGGGTGGTTTCGTTACTTTCGGTGGTAACCTGATGATACAGAGGCGAACGAAGATGAACGCCTCGGCCGGTGAATTGCTTGTGCCGAACCTCTTCTCCCTGAACAATGGTATAAACAAACCCACGGTGACCTCCGAGCTAATCCGCCGGAAGATGAATTCACTTTACGGATCGTTGCAATTGAATTGGGACGGCTATCTGTTCCTGGATATTACGGCACGTAACGACTGGTCGTCTACCATGTCGAAAGCAAACCGTTCTTATTTCTATCCCTCGGTCAGCCTGTCCGGAGTAATCTCCGACATGGTGCCTAAACTGGGCGGGCAGATGCCTGAATGGTTTACGTTTGCCAAGGTAAGAGCTTCGTATGCCGAAGTCGGTAATGACCTCGATCCGTATCAGTTATACAATAACTTCACGGTCGGTAAGGATGAAAACGGTAATACGATGGCCGCTCCCGGAAACGTACTTTACGACTCCAACGTGCGCAGCGAGTTGATCAAATCATGGGAAGCCGGTTTCGATATCCGCTTCTTCAATAATCGCCTCGGACTGGATGCCGCCTGGTATAAAACCAATGCCACCCGCCAGTTGCTGAACTTGCCGATGGACCCCTTCTCCGGATATAGTTCCCGCAAGGTAAATGCCGGTAATATTCAGAATGAAGGCGTTGAAATCTCTCTGAACGGCTTAATTCTCGACAATTCCAAAGGACTAAGCTGGAACTCGACAGCACAGTTCTCACTGAACCGAAACAAGATCATCGATCTCTATCCGAGTGTTACCCTGTATGATATAAAAACGCTGGATGCCATCCAGATCGTAGCCGTACAGGGCAGTTATTACGGTGATATCTACGGGCAAACCTTCCAACGTGTGGAAGATAAGAATGATCCTAACTACGGCAAGATCATTGTCGGTGAAGACGGACTTCCGTTGATCACGACCGGCAAATCGAAAGTAGGTAACCAGAGTCCCGACTGGATGCTGGGTTGGACGAACAGCTTTTCATACAAAGGCTTCAACCTGAGTTTCCTGGTGGACTTCCGTATTGGCGGCGACCTTTATTCGGCAACCGCTTCCAACCTGTACACCCGTGGTAATGCGGCCGGGACAGTTGTAAACGGCGAACGTCAGGACTTCATTGTCCCTAATTCGGTTGTCCAGACTCCCAACGGCTATACGGAAAATAAAGTACCCGTCACCCATCAGAATTATTGGGAACGTATCGGCTCGACCGGTAATTACGGCTTGCCGGAAATGTACACATACGATGCAACGAATATCCGTTTACGTAATATTACGTTGGGATATGATTTCAATAAAGCAATGCTGAAAGATACTCCGTTCCAGCGCCTGCGTTTGTCTGCAACATGCAATAACGTCTGGATGATCCATTATAACCTGCCGGGCATCGACCCTGAATCCGTTTCGGCAACCAATACGAATGCTACCGGATTCGAGAATGGGGCAGCTCCGACAAGTCGTTCATTTACGTTTAATGTAACGGTAGGATTTTAATGCGATTTCTGATTGAATTTGTTTGGACATCATAAACACTCTTGTTGCGACACCCTATACAGTACTGTTGTGACACCCATAACAAATCTAAAGATGATAAGTAAATAAGAACAATAAAGAATAAAACAAGATGAACACCAAAAATATATTACTGGCAGGCATGTTCTCGATAGCCGCTTTGTTTACATCCTGTAACGATTTTCAGGAGATAAATGAAGACCCTAACCAAGTGGGCGAAGACAAAGTGAAGCCGGAGTGGTTTCTCAATGCCTCCATCATCGGGGCGCAGATGAATCCCGAGATTGCCGAACGTATCTTCATTGCCGAATGGAATCGTGCCGCTCGCTTTAACCGGGGCAGCGGATTCACGATCGGTACGGACAATAACGACTATATCACCCTCTACCTCAGCAACTCCTATGCTGTAGGCTGGCTCAACAAGGCTACCCAGGCTATCGAACTGGGAGAAAAGAAGATCGAGGCAGGCGAAGCCGAACAATATCCTTATTATAAAAATGTGGTTCAGATGGCCCGTATCTGGCGTGCTTATCTGAACGCTGAAGTATCCGATGGCTTCGGACCTATCCCGGCTTTGTCGGCTTTTACCGGCGTACCCGGCGAATACGACAGTGTAGAAGCTATCTATGGTTTCATCCTCAAAGAGTTGAAAGAAGCTGAAGCCTCTCTCGATCCTTCTATCAATATGGAGCCGATGGCAGGCGAAGATGCTTTCTATGCCGGAAATGTCAATGAGTGGAAGAAATATGCCAACTCCCTGCGTATGCGTTATGCCATGCGTATCTCGGCCGTATCGCCCGAACTGGCAAAGACCGAATTTGAAGATGCGGCAAGCAAAACCTTTATCTCTTCGCTGGATGATTTGGCAGGCGTACAGGAGAAGGATGGTTGGAACGACCTGACAGGTGTCATGTCGCGTACCTGGAATGCACAGCCTATGTCTGTGACTTTCAAGAACCTGGCCGAAGGACTTGGAGGTATTGAATTTCCTCTTCCTGATTCCTTAAAGAGCCATCTGAAAGATCCTCACACCTATATGGGACTCTATCTGAACAAGCATTTCCCGTTGAATACCAACGATCCGTGTGCCGGATTCTATTTTGATGCCATTCCGCAGTATGTAGATCCCCGTGCACCGAAACTATTCAGCGTAGTAGGCTGGAACGACGGTGTGGTTTATTCCGACTATATCGGTGCAGCCAGCGAAGTGCACCCCGTTGAATTAATGGACCCGAACGATAACTCCAAACCGATGCTCACGATCGACCCGCGTTATACCTGGGGTACCTGGGTAGCCGGTGAATGGAATAACCTGTCCGGCCTTGTCAGCGCCTTGACCGGTAAGAACTACAACTATCCTTCCATGGCAAAACAATACCGTATGAATACGCAGAAGCGCGTCTTCTTCGGCCCGTGGGAAAGCTATTTCCTGATAGCTGAAGCCGCTCTGAAAGGATGGACAGTACCGGGCACTGCCCAGTCGAATTATGAAAGTGGCATCACAGCCAGCTTCGAATATCATGGCCTGCAAAGCCAGGTTTCTCAATACCTGTCCTCTACGGATTATAACCGGGTGGGTACCTCCGTCAGCTTCACCCATACAACGGAAGCGAAGCCTTATACCGTCAATTATGTCGATCCTTATACAAAGGAAAATAAGACGATGACTTATAACTTCCCGAAGAACTCAATCTACCGCGGCGGTGCTTACAACAACGACGCATTGACAAAGATTCTTACCCAGAAATATATCGCACAGGTACCCTGGTTACCCGAAGAAGTATGGAGCGATCATCGTCGTCTTGGTCTTCCGTTCTTTGAAAACCAGGCTGTAGAAAAAGACTACAACCCATTGAACCAGGTTCCCCTGACAATGGCAACAGCCAAGGAATGTCGCCTCGATTTCTACCCGAAACGTTACCGTTATCCGGCCAATATCCAGACCAATAACCTGGAAGGATATCAAAAAGCCTTAGAGCTGTTGGGCGGCCCCGACGTAGTGACAACGCCGCTTTGGTGGAATCAGAAATGAGACCTACATTTCTCTTGATAGAAAAGTAGGCAAAAGATCAAGGCTGCATCCGTTTCGCTACTTTGATCTTTTGTTACTTTTCCATCAAGGGAAAAGTAAAGAAAACAAACTAAACAAAAACACAATTATGGTACGTAAACTATTAATCCGCGACCTCACCCTCCGTGACGGTCAGCAGTCAGCTTGTGCAACGCGCATGTCGCAGAAACAAATCGACCGTGTACTACCTTTCTATAAAGAGGTTGGTTTCTATGCGATGGAAGTATGGGGTGGGGCAGTGCCCGACGCCGCCATGCGCTACCTGAACGAAGATCCCTGGGAAAGAGTGGAAAAGATCAAAGCCGCAGTAGGTACGACCACCAAACTGGCAGCCTTATGTCGCGGACGCGACCTGTTCGGCTACAATCCTTACCCGGACAATGTTGTCAAAGGCGTATGCCGCAACACTGTCGAGTCAGGAATCGATATCATGCGTATTTTCGATGCCATGAACGATATAGACAATATGAAGCCAGCCATCAAATACACCGACCGTTACGGTGGAATGGCCGATTGTGCCGTCTGCTACGCCATCGACCCTCACCATTCTGCCCTCGAACGGATCGAAGCTGCCTTCCACGGACGTCCCCTTCATAAGCCGGTCTTCAAGAACGACTATTTCCTGGAAAAAGCCCAGCAGTTGGAGAACTTCCGGGCCGACATCATCACCCTCGAAGATGCCAACGGACTCATCACTCCTGCAAGGACTGCCGAACTGATACGCCTTTTCAAGAAGAACCTGAAATCTCCCGTCGACTTCCACACCCGCTGTACTGCCGGATACGGCCTGGCTTCTATGCTTGCCGCTATTGTCAACGGCGTCGATATTGTCGATACGAATATCTGGTATTTTGCCGGAGGCTGTTGTGCCCCTGCCATCGAGCTGGTCTACGTCTTCTGCAAGAAGATGGGTATCGAACTGGAAATCGATATGGAAGCCGTTGCCCGCATCAACGCCGAACTCCTGAAAATACGAAAGGAACTGAAAGCCTACGACACCTCCCGCGAGTTGCCCAATCCTTTCAATCCCCTGACCGATAAGTTGCCTACCGAGATCGACCGCTTTTTCAATGATGCTATCGAAGCCGCCCGCAAAGACAAGGAAGACGACCTGATTATCTTCTGCCGTGCCATCGAAGAATACTTCAACTTCCCCGAACCCAACGAAATGGTACAGAAATCGCAGATCCCGGCCAACATGTACAATCTGATAGTTGCCTTGCTGAAGCAGCAGGACCATCCCGAGTTATTGGAGAAAGCGATGTCATTAATCCCCCGGGTACGGATGGATGCCGGCCTGCCTCCTTTGGTGACGCCGGTAAGTCAGGTGATAGCCTCGCAGGCAGTTTCATGTGCCCTCGATGAACTGAACGGCCGCCCGTTATACAGCAAACCCGTTTACCCCTTTATCTCCCTGATCCGCGGAGATTATGGGAAAACCCCGTTGCCTGTCGACCCTGACTTTCGCCAGCAAATAACCGGCAAGCGGGAAGAACAACCTTATGATGCTTCAGATTATGAGATGCAGGAGAACCCTGTCATTGGTGAAGTCGGTATCCTGGTAGCCGAGAATGAAAAGGAGATGCTTCTCCTCGAACTCTTTCCCATGTCTGCCCGCCACTTCCTGACGAAACAGAAGAAAGAGAAGTTCAGAAACGATCTGATGGTTTGATGCTTAAACTTCTTCTTAGTATTTATAAGAATGTTCTATATGATAATCCCGTTGTTTTTACAACGGGATCTTGTCAATACGTCGTATGTGTCGACCTCCTTCGAACGGGGTGTTCAAAAAGGCCTCGACGGTGCGTTTAGCTTCCTCCTGACTGATAAACCGACCGGGCATGACAAGTATGTTGGCATCATTGTGTTCACGAGCCAGTCGTGCAATTTCTTCTTGCCAGCATAAAGCGGCCCGTATTCCCTGGTGTTTGTTCAGAGTCATTGCGATACCGTTTCCTGAGCCGCAGATAGCTATTCCGGGATATACTTCTCCGACTTCTACTGCATAGGCCAATGGATGGGCGAAGTCGGGATAATCGCAACTGTCTGCAGAGCAGGTTCCGAAATCTTTATAGGGTAGTCCTTTAGAATCCAGTATTTGTTTTACGTACTCCTTTAACTCGTAACCTGCATGGTCACAACATAAACCTAGTGTTTTCATCTTTATCTGTTAGAGGTAGACAAGTAACCCTATGGTTCCGCCGGATGCAACCATCTTGGTTCCCGTTGCAGCAACCGTAGAGGTTCCTGCCGATGCAACCGAGGCTTCGCTGTAGTGGGAACGCCGGGGTTCCGCCTTCGGGAACCGTCCGGTTCCCGAAGGTGCAACCATAGGGCTTACTTTATCTTATGTTTTCTTATGCTAATAGTTCTTTTACCTGATTGTATACATTCTGTCCTGTGAAGCCGAGTTTTTCGTCGAGCACCTTGTAAGGAGCGGAAAATCCGAATGATTCCAGACCCCAAACCTTGCCATTTGCTCCGACCAGACCTTCCAGGTTGACGGGCAGACCGGCAGTCAGACCGAATATCTTGCTTCCTGTCGGAATAACAGATTCCTGGTATTCCTTGCTCTGGTTGCGGAACAGCCCTTCGGACGGAACTGATACGATACGAACCTTCACGCCATCGGCACGAAGCAATGCCGCTCCTTCAACTAATGTAGCGACTTCCGAGCCGGAAGCGACCATGATAACGTCTGGGTTTTCATCGCTTTCTACAATATAGGCACCCTTTTCGGCCTGCAAGGCTTCGTCGTAACGGTTTCCTTTTGCGGGCAGGTCAGTAATGTTCTGACGGGAAAGAATCAAAGCGGTAGGAGTGACTGTATTTTCCATTGCCATCTTCCATGCAATTGTCGTCTCGATAACATCGGCCGGACGGAGAACCAGCATAGAGTTGTGTCCTTTATGGTTCTTCAGTTTTTCCATCAGGCGGATCTGTGCTTCCTGTTCAACCGGTTCGTGAGTAGGTCCGTCTTCACCAACGCGGAAGGCGTCGTGCGACCAGATGAACTTCACCGGTTGTTCCATCAAGGCTGCCATACGGATTGCCGGTTTCATATAATCAGAGAATACGAAGAAGGTACCGCAAGCCACGATCACACCGCCGTGCAGTGACATACCGATACATACACAAGCCATTGTCAGTTCGGAAACACCTGCCTGGAAGAAGGCACCGCTGAAGTCGCCTTTCACGAATGAATGTGTTTTCTTCAGGAAGCCGTCTGTCTTGTCCGAGTTGGACAGGTCGGCGGATGAGCAAATCATATTTTCAACCTTTGTAGCCAGTACACCTAATACGATAGCGGATGCGGCACGAGTTGCCTGGTTTGCTTTCTGTTCGATAGCTTCCCAATCCAGTTTCGGGGCTTTGCCGGAGAACCAGAATTTCATCTTTTCTGCCAGTTCCGGGTTAGCTTTGGCCCATGCGTCTTTAGCGGCATAACGTTCAGCTACGATAGCTTCCAGTTCTTTGGCACGCTTTGCATAGAGTTCGGCAACTTCCGGGAATACGGAGAAGGGGTTCTGAGGATCACCTCCCAGGTTCTTGATTGTTTCTTCGATGGATGCACCGGCGGCAGACAGGGGTTGTCCATGAGTAGATACTTTGTTTTCGTAGTTACTCTTGTCGGCACCCATGGCACCTTTACCCATGATGGTATCACCGATGATCAGGGTAGGACGCTGGGTTTCGGCTTTCGCTTCGTCCAGAGCCTTGCGTATTTCATTTACATCGTTTCCGTTGATGCTGATCACTTTCCAACCCCATGCTTCATATTTCATAGCGACATTTTCAGCCGTTACTTCTTCTACGGTTGTAGAAAGCTGGATGTTGTTGGAGTCGTAGAACATGATCAGGTTATCCAGTCCCAGCGTTCCGGCAACACGACCGGCGCCTTGTGAGATTTCTTCCTGGATACCGCCATCGGAAATATATGCGTAAATAGTCTGGTTCATTACATCACCCAGGCGGGCTTTCAGGAACTTGGCGGCGATAGCTGCACCTACAGCGTAGGTATGGCCTTGTCCCAGCGGACCTGAGGTATTTTCGATTCCTCGCTTGATGTCAACTTCCGGATGGCCGGGAGTCGGGCTTCCCCACTGGCGGAACATAGACAGTTCTTCTATGGTGAATTTGCCTGTCAGGGCGAGGGCTGAATAAAGCATCGGCGACATATGTCCCGGGTCCTGGAAGTAGCGATCCCTGCCTTCCCATTCCGGGTTCTTAGGATCATAGACCAAATACTCTGAGAATAGTACATTGATAAAGTCTGCACCACCCATTGCACCACCCGGATGACCGGACTTAGCCTTTTCTACCATTGAGGCAGCCAGGACGCGGATATTGTCCGCTGCTCTGTTCATTACTTTAATATCGTTCATTTTGATGAATTAGTTTAATTTTTGCACAAAGATAGGGAATCTCTTCTTATAGACCGCTATATCATACAAACAATTCATTTTCTGTAAAGTTTCCTAACGTGCGATATTTCTCACAGAGAGCCGGATATGCAAGGAAGTTACAGGGAGAAATAGAATCCCTGATCCAGCAGATGGTCGTATTTCTCTTTGTTGAACATATAATAGAAAGCGCCTCTTTTAGAGCTCTTTTTATCTTTCTCGTCCAGTTTTTTCAGGATATCCATGGCGTTTAGCTTCTTGCGGAAATTACGTTTATCCAATGGAGTCTGATAAATTGCTTCATATAGACTTTGAAGCTGGGGGAGAGTGAATTTCTCCGGAAGAAGGTTGAAGCCGATAGGACTGGTAGCTACTTTTCTTTTCAGACACGCCAATGCATCGGCAATCATTTGGTTATGGTCGAAGATCAATTCGGGTATTTCACTGATTTTTACCCATTGGGCATTATGTTCTTTCAGCAGTTCCCGATTGAAGTCATTCATATTAACTAAGGAATAGTATGCTACGGAGATAACCCGTTCCCCGAGGTCGCGGGTAACATCTCCGTAGGCACCTACCTGTTCCATAAAAAGATTATCGATACCGGAGCATTCGGCAAGCACGCGGGATGCCGCTTCGTTTACGCTTTCGCCGGATTTGATAAAGCCGCCCATCAGAGACCATTGTCCTTTCAGAGGTTCAAAATTCCGCTTGTAAAGTAAAACATTGAGTTCACCATTGTTGAACCCGAGGATGATACAATCTACTGCTATAAAAAATTTGACTTCGTTCTGATAAAATGCGGCCGTCATGATTTTATGGATATTGAATTAATTTATTAAGCGAGTTTGCGTGCGCCATCGCTGATTACTACTTCATATACTTTTGGTTCGTGTCCGAATTTCTTTGTATACGATTCGAATGCTTCCTTAATGAAGGCATCGTGCAGTTCGTCTTTTACGAGGTTGATCGTGCAACCGCCGAAACCGCCACCCATGACACGTGAACCGGTTACGCCACATTTCTTGGCAACATCGTTCAGGAAGTCCAGTTCTTCGCAACTTACTTCGTACAACTTGCTCATGCCGTGATGCGTTTCGTACATTTTTTGTCCTACGGTTTCGTAATCGCCTTTTTCCAGGGCTTCGCAAACGTCGAGTACGCGTTGTACTTCTTCGATCACATATTCGGCACGCATATAGTCTTCGGCGCTGATATCGCCTTTTACTTCGTTCAGCATGCCCATTGTTGCGTCACGCAGGAATTCTACTTCCGGATGATTGCGACGGATAGCTGCTGCTGCATTTTCGCAAGATTGGCGGCGTTTGTTGTAAGCCGAAGAAGCCAGTTCGTGTTTAACTACAGAGTCCAGCAATACCAGTTTATAGCCAACCGGGTTGAATGGGAAATATTTATATTCCAAAGAGCGGCAATCCAAACGGATCAGGCTTCCTTCTTTACCGAATACGGAAGCGAACTGGTCCATGATACCACAATTGACACCACAATAGTTGTGTTCGGTAGACTGGCCGATCTTTGCTAATTCGAATTTGTCGATACCCAAAGAGAAGAGTTCATTCAAAGCGAAAGCATATGTGCTTTCCAGAGCGGCGGATGAAGACATACCGGCACCCAGAGGAACATCACCTGCAAATACGGTATCAAATCCCTGGATCTGGCCGCCACGTTTGATGATTTCACGGCATACACCGAAAATGTATCTTGCCCAGCTTGCTTTTGGAGCATCTTCTTCGTTCAGGCCGAATTCCGCATAATCGTTCAGGTCGATAGAGAATGCACGAACTTTGCCGGTTCCGTTCGGTTTGATCTCTGCGATCATCCCTTTGTCGATAGCTCCCGGGAATACGAAACCGCCATTGTAGTCTGTGTGTTCGCCGATCAGGTTGATACGACCCGGAGAAGCAAATACAGCACCTTCTGTGTTGAATAACTCTTGAAATTTATCTCTGATTTTTTTCTGCATGATATTATTTCTTTTAAAGGTTATAAATGAAGAAATTATCCGGTTACGAATAAAACCGGATAATTTCAAGGATTGGCATATTGTTTATTTTATTCTGATTTTTTTGATGGTTTAGAGCCGATAAGTGCATAGAACAAGATGTATGCGGCACTGAAGAATACGACCCAGTAGCTGGTTATATAGTCTGTCATGTCGGCAACCCAACCTTGGATGGCAACCATTACGGCGCAACCGAATACCATGGTCATGAAGATACCGCTGGCAATAGCGGTGTATTTCCCTAATCCTTCAACGGCCAGGTTGAAGATTCCACCCCACATGACGCTGGTGCAAAGGCCTACCAAAAGGAATGCCAGGATACCAACGGGTACTTCCTGCCAGATCATAGTAAATGAGGCCCAATCTATGCCCGGAACTTCGACGGTACTTGTTGCGGGTGAGAATATACCGAAAGCAATCAATATAAGTGTAGCGATCGATACGGTTGTGATCATTGCGCGGCTGGATACTTTAGCTCCGATGCTGGCTCCTACGAAACGGCCGATAAGCATCATCAACCAGTAGACGGCTACGATAAGACCTACGATATTGGCGGAGATGTTATGTCCGGCCGGGTCGGTAAGATATTGAAGAATGTAAGTCGGAGTACCCACTTCGACGCTCATGTAAAGGAAGATGGCGAGTGCTCCCAGTGCAAAATGGCGATGGCTTAAAGCTCCTTTGATCAGGCTGGTGTCGACGGGGGCTTGTTCGGGCTCTTCGATTTTAGTAAACATGATCACCACGAATGCGATAACGAAGATGGCAAGAGCGATCATCAATGCCGGTGTCGCGTCGGCAATATGTGCTTTGGTGGCATCTGCGATAAGGGCTCCCATCAGGATGTAGCAGGCAACGGCCGCCGTACTATTGAACACACCTCCGAGCTGGATAAGCTGGTTACCCTTGTTGCCTCCGCCTCCGAGCAGGTTAAGCATCGGGTTAACCACGCAATTAAGAATACACATGGTGAAACCGCTGATAAACGCGCCGATCAGGTACACCAGGAATGCGCTATCTTTGCCTACATGGCCGCTCATCCATTGTATTAAAATACCTACGATACCTACCACCAGGCCGATAAGGGCCGTTTTCTTGTAGCCATATTTGGCGATAAGCATACCGGCAGGGATACCCATTACCAGATAGGCAATGAAGTTACCATAGTTTCCAATTTGAGCAAGAACATTACTTGCTCCAAAGTCGTTCTTTACGATAATAGCCATTGGTGAACAAAGGTTAGTCACGAATGCAATCATTGCAAAAAGTGCAATCATAATGATGATGGCACCCCATTGTTTTTTTTCTTGAGTCATTGATTGAATTTTTTTATTGTTATTGATATATTGATTTTGTTATTTGTTATTCGGCCGAGAATTTATAGATAGTTTTGCTTTCGAAAACTTCTCCCGGACGAAGTACGGTCGACGGATATTCCGGTTTGTTCGGACTATCGGGGAAATGTTGTGTCTCCAGGCACAAGGCCGCTCTTGCCGGATAGCGCCCGCCGTTCTTTCCTTCGAAATTGCCGGTCATCCAGTTACCTGTATATAATTGTACGCCCGGTTCGGTTGTATATGTTTCCATGATGATACCGGTCTTGGGCGATTGCAGGCGGGCACAGAAACCCAGTTCGCCTTCTTCCTTATTTAATATATAGGTATGGTCATAGCCTCTTGCCCAGGTCAACTGGTCGGTCGGTTCGTCGATGCGGGCACCTACCAGGTGAGGAGTGCGGAAGTCCATCGGTGTACCTTCTACTTTTTCGGGGGCACCGTAAGGAATGGCCGTTTCATCCGTAGGCAGATAATAGTCTGCATTGATGGTCAACGTATGGTCCGCAATCGACGGGTCGCCGGCTCCTGAGAGGTTGAAGTAGGAGTGGTTGGTCAGATTTAATACGGTAGGACGGTCTGTTACGGCCTGATACATGATCACGACTTCGCCCTCGTCGGTCAGGCGATAAGTGACGGTAGTTTGTAGTGTGCCGGGGAAACCTTCTTCGCCGTCGGCCGAAGTATACTTCAGTTCTACGGTCTGGTCGTCGGTCTGATTAGCGTCCCACACAACGGAATTGAAACCTTTCAGCCCTCCGTGGAGGCTGTTGGGGCCGTTGTTGATAGCCAGCTTATCGTATACAACACCATCCAGTGTAAATCTCCCACCGGCAATACGGTTACCGTAGCGGCCGCAGATTGCTCCGAAGTAAGGTTCTTCAGAGACCAGATAATCATCGAGGGAATTATGTCCGGTAACAACATCGGTTAACTTGCCGGACCGATCCGATACCATAAGCGATACAATTTTTGCACCGTAGTTGGTAATGGTAAGTTCTGCACCTTTTTTATTGGTCAGGATACATAGCATCGTCTCCTTCCCGTCTATTTGCTTGCTGAAATTTGCAACAGCCAAGCCAGACAGTGTATTCTTGTTCTTCATGTATGTAATGTTATCAAAATTGCGTGTAAAATTAGCCTACTTCTTTGTAAGTAGGATGCGCGAAAAGATGTTATAAAGCATAAAGTGGCTTTTTGTCTGCCAAAAGAGTGTATTATCCACCTTTCTGGAAGCGAAGAATACGTTTTGCAATCCCAGTCGGGTTGTCCTTGTTGTATCATTTCCTGCTGAGGGGTCCATTCTTATTTGAACTGCTCCTGGTTGAGGGAGTAATATTTCCCTTTCAGTGCCAGTAATTCCTGATGGCTGCCTTGTTCGATAATCTTTCCATGTTCGAGGACGAGGATAAGGTCGGCGTTTCTCACTGTCGAGAGACGGTGGGCGATGATGAGGCTCGTTCGTCCCTGCATCAGTTGGTCGAGACCTTTCTGGATAAGGATTTCGCTGCGGGTGTCGATATTGCTGGTCGCTTCATCCAGTAGCAGGATGGGAGGGTCGGCAATGGCAGCACGGGCGATATTGAGTAATTGGCGCTGTCCCTGGCTTAGGTTGGCACCGTCGTTTTCAAGGAGCGTGTCGTAGCCTTGGGGGAGGCGCTTGATAAAGGAATGGGCAGCCGTTAGTTTGGCGGCGGCAATGACTTCCTCGTCGGTCGCATCGAGACGGCCGAAACGGATATTTTCGCGTACGGTTCCGGTGAAGAGATGCGTATCCTGAAGGACGATTGCCATAGATTGACGCAGGTTGTTTCGTTTGATCCGGCGGATGGGATGACCGTCTATCGTGATTTCTCCCGACTGGATATCGAAGAAGCGGGGAAGCATGTTCAGGATAGTTGTTTTTCCGGCTCCGGTGGCACCGACCAGGGCAATTTTGCAGCCGGCTCTTGCATGCAAGGAGATTCCTTTCAGAATCGTTTTCTCCGGTTTGTATCCGAAATAAACGTCTTTCATGGCTACGTCGCCTTGTACATTCTGTAATGCGATTGCGTCGGAAGCATCCGGTGTTTCGGGTGTTTCGTCTATGACCTCAAAGATACGTTCGGCACCGGCAATAGCAGCCTGGATACTGTTGTAGAGGCTGGCGAGTTCGTTGATCGGACGTCCGAACTGGCGGGAGTATTGCAGGAAGGCGGCCAGTCCGCCGACATCGAATCCGCGGAAGATGGCGAGCAGGGCGCCGACGATGGTGATAAATACATAATTCAGCGTATTCAGGTTCTGCATGACGGGCATCATCAGTCCGGAGTAGAACTGGGCCTTTTGTGACTTCTCTTTCAGATCGCTGTTTTGCACTTCAAAGTCGGCATTTACTTTCTTTTCATGGCCGAATACTTTGACAACCTTTTGTCCGCTTATCATTTCTTCGATATAACCGTTCAGCGTACCGATGGATTCCTGCTGTGCTTTGAAATATTTGCGGCTTCGCTTTACTATTTCTTTTGCGCTGAGGAACATCAGCGGGACAGTAATCAGAGTTACAAGCGTCAGGACCGGACTGATATAAAGCATCAGGCAGAAGATACCAATCAGCGTCAGAGCGCTGGAGAGCATGTCGGAGAGGCTGTCGGTCAAGGCGTCGCTGATCTTGTCGATATCATTCGTATAACGGCTCATCAGGTCGCCATGCTGATGGGTATCGAAATACTTGACCGGCAGGTGTTCCATCTTCTCAAAAAGGTCGGAACGCATCCGGGTGACTGTTCGCTGGCCGATCTTGTTCAATAATATATATTGGATATACACGGCTGCGACCCCTGTCAGATACACGACGGCCAGCATAATCAATATCCGTATCAATCCGTGGAAATCTCCCGGAATGATATAGTCGTTGATGATGGGACGCAACATATAAGAGCCCAGTAGGTTGGCTATGATGCTGACAATAATTAGGAAGCCAATCACGAACAACAAGCGCCGGTCGCATGACAGGTACGATATCAGCCGGCAGAAGGTTTTCCGTCCTTCTTTGGGTTTTGCATTATCTTTCAAGTGATCTCCGTGTGCCATAACTTAAAACAATACTTGTTGTGAATGATAGATTTCCTGATAGACGGTCGAGCTCTTGATTAGTTCGTCCGGTGTTCCGATAGCGTTGATCTCGCCGTCTTCCAACACGATGACACGGTCGGCAGACTGCATGGTGTTGATTCGCTGGGTGATGATAAATACGGTTGTATCGTGCAACATGGCATTCAGGTTGTTCCGTATTTTCAGTTCCGTTTCGGTATCGACGGCACTGGTGCTATCGTCCAGGATAAGGATTTTCGGTTTACGGAGCAAGGCACGGGCAATGCAGATACGTTGTTTCTGGCCGCCGGAGACATTGATGCCTCCGCGTCCCAGCAACGTGTTGTAACCCTCGGTGAAGGAGCTGATGAAATCGTGTGCTTCGGCGGCACGGGCGGCTTCCTCGATTTCTTCCATCGAAGCGTCCGGCTTTCCCCATCTCAGGTTGTCGATAATGGTACCGGTAAACAGTTCGTTCTTTTGCAGAATCATGCCGATGCGGGCATGCAGTTCATCCAGGTTATAGTTTTTTACCGGGATGCCGTCGATTCGTATTTCTCCCGAAGTGGCGTCGTATAAACGCGGTATCAGTTGTACCAGGGAGCTTTTGGCAGAACCGGTGGCACCGACCAGCGCAATTGTTTCGCCCGGATTGGCCCGGAAACTGATATGTTGCAAGACATCGTTCTCCCCGCCGGTGTAGCGGAAACTGACATTATCGAAAGTCACTTCTCCTTTCTCTATCCGGTATTTATCCTGTAAACCTTCTTGTGTGTTGGTCAAAGAAGGTTTCGTATCCAGTACTTCCAGGATACGTTTGGAAGAGGCGGAGGCCCGGGCATACGACATAATAATCATGGAAAGCATCATCAGTGACATCAAAACTTGTGCCAGATAATTGACGAACGAAATCAGTTCGCCGACCTTCAACTCGCCGTACATCACTTTTTGTCCGCCCAGCCACAGGATAGCCAGGATAGATAAGTTCATAACCAGCTGCATGACCGGAAATATGGAAACGACAATATTGGATGCCCGGATAACCATATCGCGTAACTCTTCGCTACTTTTGGTAAATTTCTTTGTCTCGAAATCTTCCCGGACGAACGATTTGACTACACGGATATTAATAAGATTCTCCCTGACCACTCCGTTCAGTTGGTCCACTTTCTGCTGTACTTTCAGGAAATAAGGAAACCCTTTGCTGAGTATCAGGTAAACGCTTCCGCCCAGAATGGGGATGGCGGCTATCAGTACAACAGCCAGTTCCCGGTTAATCCTGACAACGAAAAAGACAGCCATCGCCAACATAAGGGGAGAACGGAGCAGAAGCCGCATAGACATCAGCACAATTTGCTGTATACGGGAAATATCGCTTGTTAACCGTGTCACCAGCGAAGCCGAACTGAATTTATCTATATCGAAAAAGGACAGTTGTTGTATCTTGTCGAAAAGCCTGGTCCGCAAATCGGTTCCGAAGCCGATACCGATGCGGGAAGATACATATACATTAACGATATTAACGAATAACCCCGCCAGCGAAATCAAAATCATAAAGGTTCCGACCCGTGTAATAACCGAGAGGTCACGAGGCATAACCCCGTTGTCAATAATCTCAGCCATAAACATCGGCTGAACGGTTTCACACAGTACAGTTATCAGTACAAGCAGCGGACTGACTGCCAGTCCTCCTTTATATCGTTTGAGTATTTGCCAATATTTCTCCATGTTGTTCTACAAAGATAGAACATAATTTAGAAAAGAGTTGTTCGATGTGTTAAATACACTTCCGCTTACCCGATGAGGCTTTTTGTTATCCGATATAGTTTTCTTCTAATATTTCAGCGAAAGGTCTGTTTGTCAGTTTACTTTCTACCCATGAAAGTATATCGAATGTTTTAAGCAGTTGCTTTTCGTATTTGTCTTCCCTGATCTTTTCTATTTCCTTTTGAAATTGCATCCACAGTTTGTTTTGCGCTTTCTGATAAGACGGCAACGGATAGGACATGACAAAACGGAACAGTAGCTTTTCTGTACGGTATATATGTTTTTCATAATGAATATTACGCTTGATGGAGTTGATTTCATTTTCGAAAAAGCTGTAATCCCCCAGTTCAGCCAGTATCAGCAGATTTATCAACCGGGCCGTTTTATACGAGGCAATGTATGAAACAGTTTGCCGGAACTGAATATTTTCTTCATGCTTTTGCGTGCTCTCTCCGGTTTTTCCAGGCACAGATAAAGAATGGCAGTATTCAAATACAGTTTTAGTTGTGTTTCCAACCTGAGCAGGTCGATCTTTTTAAACAAATGATCTCCATAGTTGCCGGATAGTTCCAAGGCAATTTCGAACTTGCCTGTATTTATATAACTAACTTGTTCATATTGATAGATGGAAGCATTTATTTCCAAAAGAAATTCTGTTGCGTAGTCGCCCTGCTGCATTTTTCTCAGGCGGTCTATGAAAAAAAGCATTTCCTGGTACAGTCCTGCCAAATGAAGACTGTCGAGAATGCCTTTTAGGGCACTCAAATAGTAAATCGGAGGATTCAGGATCAGGTGCTGATTTGATTCGAAAAGAGTAATAAGTTCCTGGTAAAAACGGATGGCTGATTTATAGTTACCTGTATTCAGATAATAAGTGGCCTGAAACAGGAGATGTAGTTTTCTGGCTTCAAATCCTTTATAGGAATTATTGGCTATCAGATTCAGTTCACTTAAAACCAGGTCATTCAGGTTGTCTTTTTGTTTGTTTGAACGGATATCTCCTTTATAGGTAATACGATGTTTTAAAATATCATAGAGTTGTAAATGAAGATTCGTATTACGAGTGTATTTTATAATATCATTGATTTTCATTTGTTTTTTAACAAGATCCCGTTCGCATATATTTTTGAATCCGAGTGAACTAAGATATTTAAGTTCCGTTCTGTGTATTAGTAATAGAAGCGGATCATTTTCATAAATGGTTGCTAAGTTTTTTGCCTTATCTAACTCATCGAATGTTTCTTCAAAAAGTTCCCTTTCGAACAAAATATCAGCTTTAGTAATATAATTGCAGATCATTGCTTGTATGTTTTCTTTTTTTCGTAGATGGACGAGGCAGTCCATAATTATGGAATAGAGGTGCTTTGTGGCCATTTTAAAATTTCTTCCATCCTGAAGCTGGCAAAAACGTGTATATAAGTCTTCTGCAGATATATTAGAATCGATTAGCTTATAAAGGGTAATGTAAACTTTGTCTCCGTTTTGTAGGTTTGAATAAAGATGGAAATATCTTTTTTCAGCTTTTGTTAGGGAATTGACAAGAATTAGAAGTGCGTGTATGTCATTCATATAATTTATATGGTTTTTTAAATAGTTGATATATAGTTAGATTAGGAATTGTTTGTTACAAATATATGAATTTGGGTTTATTCAT
>NZ_QSDP01000077.1:0-30834 GCF_003463685.1 Parabacteroides sp. AM58-2XD | reverse complement strand
TCATTGGACTTTAGTCCCATTTCTTACAGTTTTCTATCTAAGAGAAATGTGGCTGAAGCCAAAAGAGAGAAACAACTTGTAAACCGTCAGCTGAAGCAGACGGCAAATGGATCTGTAATGGCTAAGTGGCTATGATAATGCAAGTTGTATAGGCGGGAATATGACACACCCCCTTCCCCCTCTCAAGAGGGGAGCCAGTTACAACCAGTCTATAATTAGATAACTCACCTCTGATAATGACTGAATATTCAAGCCTCTGAATCATTAGAGATTCTTTTATTATAAATTAAATTCATATGAAAAAAAACTGACGCCGCCCTGTTGAATGGGGCAGTACTGGATTTGAGAAATGAATGCATGCAGCTGGAAAAGAAACTGCACGAAGTGATGAAACTAAGCAACACCCTGAGCCGGATGTTGGAACATGCCGTCTGGGAGGAGGATATGGTGGTAGGCGAAACCATTACGTTCCACTGTTCCCTGGAAGAGTTTGTTGCCCAGATCGCTCCTCTGATCGAGAGCCGCAAATGGACGGTTAACGACTGCCATGAAGTGAAGCCTTTCCTCCGTTCGCTCGATACCGTCATGAAGGTATGTCCTGAAGGCAAAAAGGAACCGCTGGCGTTGGGTACGCTCGTGAATGGGGTGATGGAGTATCTTTCTACCCGCAAGGACGATTGATGTTTGTCGTGCAGCTTATGTTTTTCATAATATAATGTAAAAACATAGGCTGCCTTGTTTAATGCCCGTACCTTGGGCAGAATAATACTCACTTAATTTTATCTTATTATGATAAACGTAACCTTATTCGCCGGATTTAAGAGATGTATGGGGGATATTCCCCTGATCGACGCCCTTTACGACATCCGCAATGGCAAGTATGCCACCGAAATTAACCGTATCCGCGCCTTTATGGACGCCGGAAATCAGGATGAAGCCGACATGCAGAAGAAAAAGCTGCCTGCCATAACCGTCTCCGCCACCTATCAGAAACAACGGTTGCCGAAATATATGACAGGCTACAATCCGCTTACCATCCTCGATTTCGACGAATTGAACAAAGAAGACCTGCCGCGCCTGCTTGCCCTGGTGCGCGAAGCCGTCTATACGGTGGCCTGCTGGATCAGCCCGCGCGGACGGGGCATCAAGATCATTGTCTATCCGGCTGTCGGGACCGAACTGATCCCCGCAAACCATCTCGCTGTCTACAAGCTGGTGAAAGACTGGTACGAACACCTGCTGGGTGTCGGGGCGGACACTTCGGGCAGCGATGCCGGGCGGCTCTGCATCATGTCGTACGATCAGCAGCTCTATCTCTCTCCCCGTTTCGAACCCTGGCTGAAAGGGGAAGGCACTTTGCCCGCCGGTCTGCCGCCGATAGAAGCCATAGGCGGAAAGACTGTGTCACAACTGATCTCTTCCGCCCGTAGAAAGGCTAGCCGCAAGTTCCCTTATGCCGAGGGCAACCGCAACAATTACGTGCACCTTTTTGCCGGCTACTGCAACCGCTTCGGGGTTGCCAGAGAGGAGGTCGAAGCCTATGCCGCAAAATCATTTGACGACCTGCCGGTCGAGGAACGCCTGCAGGCAATCGACAGCGCTTATGCGCATACCGAACAATATGCTACGGAGAAGCCGGCGTCCCGTTTGCAGCGCGGAGACAGTTTTGTTAATCAGATACAGGAGTTTCTGACGAAATATTACAAACTTCGTCGCAATATCGTCAGACGTACGGTTGAATACCGGGACCTGAAGAAACACAATGCCTTTCAACCGGTCACCGATTATTGGGAGAATTCCGTCTGGTGTGCATTGCAGAAATCGGGTGTGTTTTGCCGCGTGTCCGACCTGCGTTCGGTGATCTATTCCGATTTCAGTCCCGAGTATAATCCTTTCAAGTCTTACTTCGATAACCTGCCGCGCTGGGACGGGACGACGGCCCCTATCGGCCGCCTGGCAGCCACAATCGACACTACCCGCCCGGAGTATTGGGAGAAATGCCTGAAGAAATGGTTGGTGGCAGTCGTAGCCTGTGCCATCGACGAACGGCAGACCAATCATACGGTCTTGTTGCTGAGCGGTGCACAGGGGCTGGGGAAGACCACCTGGCTGCGCAACCTGGTGCCGCCCGTGCTTAGAAATTATGTCTTCTCCGGCAACCTCGATCCTACGGCAAAAGATTCGTCGTTGTTGATGAGCGATTGCTTCCTGATCATCCTCGATGAACTGTCGGGACAGAGCCGCGTGGAGTTGAACCAGTTGAAGGCCCTGATCACAAAAGATTCTATCCTCGAACGCCGCCCGTATGCCCGTAATGCGGAGACGTTCGTGCGCCGTGCTTCGTTTGCCGCCACGGTAAACGACAGCCAGATCCTGACAGACCGCACCGGGTCGCGCCGTTTCCTTTGTTTCGAAACGCTCCGGATCGATTATACTTCTGAAATAGACCATGCCGCCATCTATGCCCAGGCGCTGGCACTCTACAAACAGAATTTCCGTTATTGGTTTGCCGAAAATGACATAACGGAAATAAACGACAACAACGAGCCTTTCCAGCAATCGTGTCCAGAAGCGGAATTGTTTTATACCTATTTCCGCAAGCCGGTCCGTTTCGAGCTGCCCCTCTTGCTCTCGGCAAGCGAAATCCTGTCTAAAATAGCGGAACGAACACGCTATTCCATGACTACAATGAGTGTTAATTTGCTGGGTAGAGTGTTAAAAAGCGGTGAATTCGAGTCACAAAAGAGACATGGAAAGCGGCTGTATGCCGTCATAGAATTGAGTAATGACCAGGTGGAAGCCCGTCGCAAAGGATTTGGCTATGATCCGTCGGATGAGGGCGAAGGTGGTGATAATAAGGATGATGACGGTGGTGGACGCCCCGACCCGCAGCTTCCGTTTTAACTGATCGGGGGCAGAAAGGGCAGACAAAAAGGCGTTTTGAAAAACTTCTGTATAGTGTTACTTCTACGAAACATTCATAGAAGTAACAAGTGACATCTTATTATAAAGTTTTCAAAAATGCCCTTTTGTCTGCCCTTTCTGCCCCCGCCCTTTCTTTCTCCACTGGCTGCGGCAGTTGTTTTCAGGGGTTGCCGCAACGACATAAAACGACTGCCGCAGTCCCTGAAAACAGTTGCGGCAGTCCTTTGGGATGACTGCGTCACCCGTTCTCTCTTTTCTCAGGGTTCCCCTAAATGTTCGACGATGCATTCCACTTGGCGGGGTGTGAAACTCCTGACTCCGGGATGATACCCCAGTTTAACCAGTTTGGCTTTCAGTACGCATGATAATTAATCCACCGCCAAAGTTGCAGGATCGCTCCCCTGCGGCTGAGGTGAGGGCTGTAGAGTGCCGCCAGTTCGCCTACTCCGTAGGCCCGTATCGTGAAGGTCGTTTGTTCCATAAAATGTATGGTTTTATTCTTCTAAGATACGAAAAATCAATGGATGCGGCAAGCTATTTGTTCGTTTTTTAGCAAATCGTGTAATTGAATAACTTCCTTAGAGTAAATTCTTTACATCCTGAAGGGATAAAGATAGTTTTTGTGCAATGTCTTCTGGCGAAATTCCGGCTTGCGTCAGCATTCGGACCATTTCCTGTAACATTTTATCTTTTTGTTCGAGTTCTTGTTTGCTTTGTTCGAGTTCCAGTTTGCTTTGCTCGATCACCTGCTTGCTTTGTTCGATCACCTGCTTGCTTTGTTCAAGTTTCTGTTTGCTTTGCTCGATCGCTTGTTTGCTTTGCTCGAGTTCCCGTCTTTTCTGTTCGAGTTCCTGTTCTTTCTGCATAATGTCAGTGTCGCGCTTTTCGATTTCGGAGAGGATTTCGTCTTCTACTTCCATGGAGCGGCGCACGTCAGGGGCTACACCGGCTTTGAGCAAGCGGGTAAGGATGACCTGCTCGCTGGCGGTGAAGATGGTTTCGTCTATTTCTAGCAGATGCTCGTCGCCGGGCGTACGGTAATTCTGGTCGAATACATGGAGCAGGCGCTCGAGACGATTGCGGGTACGACCTTGCAGGTAAGGAATCTGTACGATGATGCTGTCGTGGGTCAGACTTTCGATAAAGGGATCTTTCTGATCAATCTCCTGATCATCGTAATCTAGATATCGGCGGCGTACGTAAACGACCGGCTCTTTCAGGTCGCCCAGGATATGACCGAGGATATAAATGGAGATAATGGGCAGGCCGAAGCGTGACTCTCCATTGTCGCGCATGTTGTTTTTATCGAGGTAGTGCGTACCCAGATACTGGCGGAAACGAAGAGTTTCGGTAGCCAGCCATGTTTTTTGCAATTCGATAAGCACAAGGTGTTCTGTGCCGTCGTTGTCACGGATTTTGGCTGAGAAGTCCATACGGAACAGGGAGATACGGGTTTGTTGCATGGCTGTGTATTCATGTTGGCGCATCTGCAACTCGATGATATCTTTTTTCAATAGTGCGGAAAGCAGCAGTTTGGCTACCTTCTCGTCTTCCATCATAAACTTGAAGACGACGTCATAAATGGGATTGGCTATAAATGTCATATCATTCTGTTTTTTAGTATGTTGACAAAGATACGATTTCTTTTCGGATTTGTTTCTACATAATACCATCTTCTTTTCATACGATTGTCCGGAGATATCTGAAATTATCTGAAATAAACTGTCGCTTCGTAACGTCCCGTCACCTATGGCTTCAACCGGCCTCCCCTCCGGGCGTATCTTTGATATGTAATTAATAATCAACTAAAAACAGTAAAGTTATGGCAGTACAGTATCATTTGGTTCTCCGGAAGAACCTCAGTAAAAATGTGGAAGCAGGGAAAGAGAAGCTCTATTATGCCCAGACCCGTGCGACGGGGACCTGCACGTTTGATGAGTTGTGTGATGCGGTGGCGGAGAGTTCGACCGCTTCGAGTGGGGATGTGAAGGTGGTGATCGACCGTGTGATCCGGTTCCTTCTGATGTTTCTGGGGCGTGGGGAAGTGGTCCAGTGTGGCGACCTGGGGACGTTCCAGCTGATCCAGACCAGTTCGGGAAGTGTTACGACCGATGATTTCTCGACCAATTTGTTGTACCGCGCCCGTCTCCGTTTCCGTCCCGGCGCCAAACTTCGTAACCTGACCCAGACAACGAAGGGGGAGCGTTTCAAGCTGGAGGAGGCGAAACCTTCAACTCCGCCGGAAGGCGGTGGCGGCGACCGTCCTGAAATCGAGTAATTTACCTGAAACGGACATCATATGGATAAGCAATCGTTTACAACAAAGTACCTCCCGCCGCCCGTATGGCGGGTGAGTTGTACGGCCTGAACCCGGTAGTCATCCTGGCGCAGGCTGCTATCGAAAGCGGGTGGGGAGAGAGCCGCCTGGCTACGTGCTACAATAATTTCTTCGGGCTGACCGGCTATGGCGTTTCCAACGCTTACTGGCACGGGGGAAAGACGGACCTGGACAATCCCGACGGCCTTGTGTTCCGCCGTTACGACCGGGCGGAGAACAGTTTTCTCGATTTTGCCCGCCTGATTGCCACCGCCTACAAACAGGCGGCCGCCGTCAGCAACTATCCCCGGGCTTATGCTCGCGAGATGGCCTACAGCAAATATATCAGTGAAGTAAACGGGGATAACCGCGAGGCGTATTGCAACATGCTGGAAAGCATTGCACGGTCGTTGGTCCCCATAGTGTATAACTTAAATAATAAAGCGTATGAATGAGAAAGAAAATGGCAGTGGCAACAAGGTAAGAACCATCCTCCAGTTTATCATGGAGTTGTTGGGGTTCCTGTTGGGGAGGAAGAAGTAGTAGGAAGAGTAGGAAAGGTTTGGATATTATCAGAAATGAATGAATGTTGCGCCTATAGGGGCGGTTCGCGAACCGCTCCTATAGGCGCCATCATAATGGAACACAGATGACGCGGATTATCACAGACGGTGTCTTTGTCCTGAAAGGACTAACTGTGAATAGCCCCCAGTGAAGCCGGGGGACCTCAGATATCCGCTGGATGGAACGTCCCTGAAAGGGGCGAACAACAAGCTATGATTGAACCCCTTCGGGGCTCACCGGATTGATCCCGATCATTACCCCCCGGCTTCACCGGGGGCTATTCACAATTGAACCCTTCGGGTCCTATCCTCGTACCCCCTTTACTTCTTCACTTTCCCGACAAACAACACATTATTATCATTCTCATCCAGCGTTGCGGCCAGTTCTTCGAGTTTCTTTCTGTCCTGGCTGGGGCATTTGCCGGAGGCGAGATGTTTTTCTATCTGTTCGGCCAGTTGTCCCGGTTCCATATTCCGGATAAAATATCCCTGGTAGAAATTGTGGCCTGATCCGGGGATGGGGAGGTTTCCGTAGAAGTCGTTTATCAGACGGAAATGGGAGGAAGCATTCTTCTTTTTATCAATCAGGATATCTCCGCCATTTTCCGGACCGTTTTTCCCCCAGAAATAATAATTGACCATGAAGTGATTCGGGAGCCGGTAGTATAGATGTATCGGTTTCTCTTCCGGGTTCGGGAAAGTCATGGTAAATTCAGGCAATAAACGGTTGCCGACAGGATCGTAGATAAAAAGAGTGTCTATGCTGGTGTGGAAGAAATCGAACCCGTTGCCGTTTTTGTAAGAGAAAACTTCTCCGTTGAAGTCCGACACTGTCGTTTTGGCGGTTGCCGGGATCTGTTTCAGGATGTTTCCTTCCATATCCACTTGGAAGGCAAGCGGTTCCCCTTCCTGGAATGGCATGTGTACGACGGATAATGTGCCGTCTGCATTGAGCGATAATTTAGGTTTGTTGATCTGTCCCGGAAGCGGGATGTCCTTGATCCATTTACCATTCGTGCCGTACACCATGATCTTCCGGCCATAGAAAGGTGAGAGGAAGATACGGTCGTTCTTTTCGTCGATGACTTCATCGTAAATGGATACGGCATATTCTCCGGCCCCATTGCCTACGGAGCCGATGTCGTGCAGGAATTTACCCTCTTTGTCGAAGAGTTTGAACGGTCCGCCGCTTTGTTGCCGTACCCCGATATACTGGTCGGTGACGAGTGTGAACCAGGCTTTGAACATGGCGGAGTCAGAGTTGTCGAAACGTATGATGCGACAGTCTTCGACAAATTCGCTGAGCGGCACGTCGATAGTGTCTTTCACGAGGGCGAAGTCGCACACGGTCAGTTCGTTTCCGCCTGTTTCAACGGTGGTGATACTTCCGTCGTTCGTTTTCAGTGCTTTTTGTTTCTGGGTGAAAATGTTGCAGGCGGATAAACATCCCAGTAACAAGACGGAGGAGAGGAGCAGATAAGTTGTTTTCATACAGGATCTATTTAAAGTTGTTTACTATCAACAAAAATACGAATAGCTCGTAGTTACGAACTATTCGTATGCGAGTATTTGATCCCGGTTAGATTATATTAACTGTTTCAGAATAAACTCCACGCTACAGTCAACCCCGCCATTACGATAGCCACCATGCTCATCAGCTTGATCAGGATATTGAGGCTCGGACCGGAAGTGTCTTTGAACGGGTCACCGACGGTATCGCCGACAACGGTTGCCTTATGGGCTTCGCTGCCTTTGCCGCCGTGGTTGCCTTCTTCAATATGTTTCTTAGCGTTGTCCCAGGCGCCGCCTGCGTTGGCCATGAAGATGGCCAGTACGAAACCTGTGCTTAGTCCGCCGATCAGCAGGCCGATCACGCCGGTCACACCGAATATCAGTCCGGTCACTATCGGGGCGATGATCGCCAGCAATGAAGGAACAACCATCTCATGCTGTGCCCCTTTCGTCGAAATCTCTACGCAACGGGCGTAATCGGGTTCCGCTTTTCCTGTCAGGATACCCGGTATTTCGCGGAACTGGCGGCGTACTTCTTCTACCATATGTCCGGCGGCGCGTCCTACGGCGTTCATCGTCAGTCCGCAGAACATAAAGGCCATCATCGACCCCAGGAACATGCCCGACAGTACTTTCGGATTCATCAGCGTCACATCGTAGTAGATCATAAAGTCGGAGAAAGAAGCTTTCGATACCTCCATCGTACGTCCGTCGGCAAACGACAAGACGGTTTCTCCCAGGCGCAGCAGGCCGATCTTGATCTCTTCTATATAAGACGCCAGCAACGCCAATCCCGTCAGGGCGGCAGAGCCGATGGCGAATCCTTTACCGGTGGCGGCTGTGGTGTTCCCCAGCGAGTCGAGGGCATCGGTACGTTTGCGTACTTCTTTGCCCAGACCAGACATTTCGGCATTTCCTCCGGCATTGTCGGCAATCGGGCCGTAAGCGTCGGTAGCCAATGTGATACCCAGGGTGGAAAGCATGCCGACGGCAGCGATGCCGATTCCGTAAAGTCCCATTCCCGTATTGCCGAAGTCAAATCCGGAGGCAAAAAGGAAAGAGCAGATGATACCTACTACCACAGCCAGCACGGGGATAGCCGTAGAAAGCATTCCCAGTCCTAATCCGGAAATGATAACGGTGGCCGGCCCTGTCAGTCCCGCTTCCGAAACCCGTTTGGTCGGGTTGTAGGATTGTGAGGTGTAATATTCCGTTGCCTGGCCGATCACGATGCCGACCAGCAAGCCGATCACTACCGAGCAACTGATCCAGAACCAGTTGTCGAGGCCGAGCAGATAAAGTATCCCGAGGTGGAAACTGCGATCAGCACCGAACTGAGGTTTGTCCCGATAGCCAGCGCCTTCAACAACTGCCGGATATTGGCATCCTCTTTCGTCCTGACGGCAAAAATACCCAGGATAGAGAGGACGATGCCGACAGCCGCGATCAGCATCGGTGCGACTACTGCCTTATATTGCATATCTATATTACCGGACGAAACGAAAGCGGCAGCACCCAGGGCGGCGGTCGCCAGTATCGAACCGCAGTAAGATTCGTACAGGTCGGCACCCATACCGGCTACGTCGCCTACATTGTCACCCACGTTATCCGCGATGGTGGCCGGGTTACGCGGGTCGTCTTCCGGAATGCCGGCTTCCACTTTTCCGACAAGGTCGGCTCCCACGTCGGCGGCTTTTGTATAGATCCCACCTCCCACGCGGGCAAAGAGCGCCTGTGTAGAGGCTCCCATGCCGAAGGTCAGCATGGTCGTAGTGATAATGGTCAGTTTATGGGTCGGGTTCAGGGCTTCATCCGGAATGAAAGCGTTCAGCAGGACGTACCAGAAAGAGATGTCGAGCAGTCCGAGGCCGACCACCACCAATCCCATGACGGCGCCGCTGCGGAAAGCGACCTGCAACCCCTTATTGAGCGATGAACGGGCGGCATTGGCTGTACGGGCGGAGGCATAAGTCGCCGTCTTCATCCCCAGGAATCCCGCCAGTCCAGAGAAGAAACCGCCGGTCAGGAAGGCGATCGGCACCCATTCGTTCTGCACGCCGAAGCCGTAAGCCATAATGGAAAACAAGATAACCAGCACAAGGAAAACCGAGGCTACTACCTTGTACTGTTGTTTCAGGTACGACATCGCACCTTCACGCACATAAGAAGCGATTTTAGCCATCGTTTCCGTTCCTTCACTCTCTTTCATCATTTGCCGGAAGAAGAACCAGGCAAATACCAGCGCCAGAACCGACGCCACGGGCACAATCCAGAAAATACTAGTTATCATAGTCGTTAGATTTAAAATAAATAATATGCCAATATGCCAATGTGCCAATAACCCGATGTGTCAATGAGGAAATAATAGAATCTGTAGCTATTTCCATTGGCATATTAGCACATTATTCTCTCCGTAAATGTAAGAAAAATAAAAACGTAGAGAAACTTTTTCGTAAATAATACTGTTTCATTCTAAAAAAAACAGCATATTTGTCACCGTAAAAGAGAGAAAACATACAATGACGCAAGAATCGAACCATAAGACCTATAGATTAGGATTGGCCTTAAGCGGCGGAGGCGCGAAAGGTTTTGCACACCTTGGGGTATTCAAATTACTGGAGGAGTGCGGGCTGAAGCCGGATATCATCGTTGGGACGAGTGTCGGTGCGTTAATGGGTACTTTGTTTGCCGACGGTTATTCGGCGGACGAGTTGAAAGAACTCTTTACAGGCCGTGAATTTTCCGAATTTGCACAACTCCAGCTTCCCAAGTCCGGCTTGTTCGACAGCAAACGTTTCCGGTATTTCCTGAAACGCCATCTGAGAGCCAAGACGTTTGAAGAACTGAAAACCCCTATGATTGTGGTAGCGACCGACCTGGATAACGGCGAAAGCCATGAGTTCGACAGCGGGCCTATCGTGGAGGCGGTGACTGCTTCGTGCAGTATACCGATCATTTTCAGTCCGGTAGTGATTAACGGGGTACATTATGTGGACGGTGGTTTGTTTCATAACTTCCCGGTTTCCATAATCCGCGACAGGTGCGAGCGGGTGATCGGGGTGAATGTCAGCCCGCTGGTCCCCCAGAAATACAAACAGACGATATTTCATATTGCAGAGCGTTCCTATCATTATATGTTCCGGGCCAATACGCTGGAAGATCGTGAGATGTGCGACGTGTTGATCGAGGCGGAAGAATTCGGCATGTATAAAACTTTTGATTTGGAGAATGTGGAACAGATTGCCCGCATCGGTTATGATGCAGCGATCCGCGCATTCGAATTGGTGATACAAGAGAATAAACATGAAACTCTGGTGAAAGCGATTATGGCGCGGAAGAACAATATGCTCCTGCCATAGCTTTGTCCGGCGCTTGCCGGGTAACTTTTACCGATAATATTTAAAGTTGATAAAAGCGATGAAACAAATGGATAAAATGATCATTTATCAGGTATTCCCCCGTTGGTTCGGAAATCTGAAGTCTCCGTTGGTAAAGAACGGTAGTGTAAGGGAAAACGGAGTAGGAAAGTTCTCCGCCTTTTCACCGACGGCCCTGGCAAAGATCAAGGAACTGGGTACGACGCATATCTGGTACACCGGAGTGATAGAACATGCTACCCAGACCGATTATTCCGCTTATCAGATACGTAAAGATCATCCGGACGTGGTGAAAGGCAAAGCCGGTTCCCCTTATGCAATAAAAGATTACTACGATATAGACCCCGACCTGGCAGAGAAGGTGCCGAACCGTATGAAGGAGTTCGAAGCGCTGGTGAAACGTACGCACGATGCCGGGATGAAGGTGATCATTGACTTTGTGCCGAACCATGTGGCACGCGAATATTACTCGGATGCCCGCATGTCGTATGTCGAAGATCTGGGGCAGCATGATGATACGACCAAAGGGTTCGACCGTAATAATAACTTCTATTATATTCCGGGATGCCCGTTGCACCTGTCGTTTGCCGAAGCGCACGGGGATTACGATTATAGTGAGTTCCCCGCTAAAGTGACGGGAAATGACTGTTTTAGTCCGTGTCCGGGAAAGAACGACTGGTACGAAACGGTCAAGCTGAATTATGGCGTGGATTATGTGAATGGCCGGATCGGTCATTTCAACCCGGTGCCCGGCACCTGGACGAAGATGCTGGATATCCTGCTTTACTGGGCGGATAAAGGCGTTGACGGTTTCCGTTGTGATATGGCGGAGATGGTACCGGTGGAATTTTGGAACTGGGTGATTCCGAAGGTAAAAGAAAAACATGCTGTTTGTTTCATAGCCGAGGTTTATAATCCGGCAGAATACCGTAACTATATTTTCAACGGTCATTTTGACTATTTGTATGATAAGGTTGGACTGTACGATACCGTGCGTGCGGTGATGTGCAATCAGGCTGCGGCCAACACGATCTCTTACTGCTGGCAGAGCCTGGAAGGTATCCAGTCACATATGTTGAACTTCCTGGAAAACCATGACGAGCAGCGTATCGCCTCTTATTTCTTTGCCGGCGATCACCGTCCGGGTATCCCCGGTATGATTGTTTCGGCCATGATGAATACGAACCCGGTCATGATCTACAGCGGTCAGGAGTTGGGCGAGCCGGGTATGGACGAGGAAGGTTTCAGCGGACGTGACGGGCGTACGACGATCTTCGACTACTGGAGCGTGGAGAGCCTGCGTAAATGGATCAACGACTGGAAGTTCGATGGCGCCGGTTTGACGCACGAGCAGCGTGAACTGCGAGAGAAGTATGCCCGGATATTGAATGTGGCGAAATCGGAGCAGGCCATTACTCAGGGAGCTTTCTTCGACCTGATGTATGCTAACTCGCGGAATCCGTATTTCAATTCGAATAGCCAGTATGCCTTTATGCGTAAATACCGTAACGAGGTCGTACTGATTGTCGTGAATTTCGATAAAAGCGAACAGACGGTGCGGGTAAAGATTCCTTCCGACGCATTTCTTACACTGGGTTTTGACGATAACAAGGCTGCAACACAGACGGATTTGTTGACGGGAGAGACTTGCATCAGTACGCTGACGGCGGCGTGGCCGTATCAGCTTGTTTTGCCGGCTTATTCGGGTAAGGTTCTGAAGTTTACGTATAAGTAATGAGTCTTTCATTTCGTTAGAAAAAGTAACAGGGGCGGGGTTGACTCGCCCTTATTGTTGAAAGTTTTCCGAAGATAAAGGGATAATTGCAAATAAGTTTTGTACTTTTGCAGCACAATTCAAATCTATTTACTTAAGATAAATATTCGGAATAATGAGTGCACAAACTCCTTTCTTGGTGTTTTCGGGAACCAACTCCCGGTATCTTGCAGAGAAAATTTGCAATAGTCTTGGTTGTCCTCTGGGGCAGATGAACATTCAACATTTTGCTGACGGTGAATTTTCAGTATCTTATGAAGAGTCTATCCGTGGCCGTGACGTGTTCCTTGTTCAATCAACATTTCCTAACTCGGACAATCTGATGGAGTTGCTCCTGATGATTGATGCGGCTAAACGTGCTTCTGCACATTCTGTAATTGCTGTTGTTCCTTATTTCGGTTGGGCCCGTCAGGACAGAAAGGACAAACCCCGTGTGTCTATCGGTGCAAAATTGATCGCAGATATGTTGAGCACTGCCGGTATCGACCGTCTGATTACAATGGATTTACATGCAGACCAGATCCAGGGATTCTTCAATGTTCCTGTAGACCACCTGTATGCTTCTTCTATCTTCCTGGATTACATCAAGGGAGAACTGCCTTTGGATAACTTGTGTATCGCTACTCCTGACGTGGGTGGTACGAAACGTGCCAGCAGCTATTCCAAATACCTGGGATTGCCGATGGTTATCTGTCACAAATCACGCCTGCGTGCCAATGAGGTAGCTGAAATGCGTATCATCGGTGACGTGGAAGGTCTGGACGTTCTTCTGGTGGATGACATGGTGGATACAGCCGGTACAATCACCAAAGCCGCTAACCTGATGATGGAAAATGGCGCGAAGTCTGTACGTGCAATCGCCAGCCACGCTGTTATGTCTGACCCGGCTTCTACCCGTGTAGACCAGTCTTCATTGACGGAAATGATCTTTACCGATTCTATTCCTTACGCAAAGAAATGCGAGAAAGTAAAAGTATTATCTGTTGCCGATATGTTTGCTGAAGCAATCCGCCGTGTTTGCAGTGGCGAATCTATCAGTTCTTTATACGCTATTTAATTAGCAGGGATTAATGATATAAAAAGGCTGCCGTCGGATTGATGGCAGCCTTTTTTATTGGTATGCGTTAGCTGGCGGAGGGATTAGCTTCCTCCGATATAGTCTTTCAGGGCATTTACGTAATTCTCGAATGCCTGTCGTCCTACGGGCGTTATCCGGCAGGTCGTGCGGGGTTTCTTTCCGACAAAGCTCTTTTCGACTTCTATGTAGCCGGCTTCGCTCAGTTTGTCTATCTGTACACTCAGGTTTCCCGCTGTCGCCTGTGTCTTTTCCCGCAGATAGACGAATTCAGCCTCCTCGACCGAAAGGAGGATGGATATCACGGCGAGCCGCAATTGTGAATGAAGTAACGGATCTAGTTCTTTAAACATTGCTTCCTGGCTTTATTATTGACGATATGTCCGGGTATGATCATCATAAACACGAACGATAAACCGAAGTAAAGATACCACAAAGTTGTTGCTTTTTCACCCATTATCAGCATGGTTAGCATATATATTGCTACAATAAACGCAATGAGGGGGGCGTAAGTCATCCAGCGCTCCTGTATTATAATGCCTGTAATGGAAGTCCCGAGTCCGCAATAGACCAGGGAGAGCGGTAGCATAAGCAGGAAATCTGCATGTCTGGCGAATGTAATTTCCATAATGCCGATCGTCAGAAAAGTAATGATAAACATGTATCCCATCACTTGCCATACCTGTGAGATCACTTTGTCTGTATAGGTAACGACCTTCGGTTTGTTTTGTCGTTTTCTGTAAGAGATCACCGGCCATACGGCGAACATCAGCATCCAGCCCCAACTCCAGATGAAGTTGTGTGTGAAGTTGATCAGCAGAAACAGCACAACCGATAAGGCTGTCGTAAAATATCCCCAGAACAGCATTATGTTTCCCTGTCCCACCTCCATATTCTTTTTGCTGGAGTTTATCATCTGTGTGATGAGTTCCAGGCTTTCTTTCTCGTTTAAAAGTCTTTCTTCCATGATTTTATTTGTTTTTATATTGTTCGTACTATGTTTGTTCAAAGATAATGTCATTGTTTTTAACAGTCAATCATTCCGGTTTATTTTTCGTTCAACCGGTTTCTTTCAGAGTTTACGCCCCGTTCGATTGTCGGCTTCTTGACTTTCCTGCCGCTGTTGAAGTTCCAGGTCAGTGTCGCTTTGAAGGTACGTCCGAGGTGTCCGCTTTCGAAGTGGCTTTGTGACGTGTAGGCTTCGATATGGCTGGCAAAGTCATTATAGCGGTTGAAGATATTATCGGCCGAAACAGTTATCAGGAAGCGGTTGCCGGCCAGTTTCTTCCGGGCAAACAGGCTGACGATGTGCCGGGGAGCCACTTCGCTGTTTCCTGAATACAGGCGGCTGGTTCCGCTGTATTGTCCTTCGAGCGTGATGTCTTTCGGCAGTGTGAAGGTTGCGGTTGCGTTTGCGAATGCCAGATAATGGTGGGCAAATGCGGCTTTCTCCGTCATACGGATATCCTGGCGTACACCGACGAAATTGGCTGCCAGGTTAAGCCATGGGACGGGCTGAACCGGGATACTGGCGGCAACGAACCAATGGTTTTCGACGTCATGGTTTTCGTAGGTGATATACGAAACGTCCGGGTCGACGGCGTCTACCTTGCAGAATTCGCGGATCAGGTTGCGGTGCAGGCTGCCTCCGATTGTCAGCGTGTAACGGTAATTATAGACAAGGGTCGTGCTGAAACGGTGGATATAGGTCGGTTTCAGGTAGGGGTTGCCTATGTTGTAGCTGTAATCGGAGGTCTGGAGCCGGTTCGGGTTGAGCGTATAGAAGGCCGGACGTCGATGTTGCGTGTGTATTGTCCGACCAGCATCCAGGTCTTCAGGTTGTTGAAGGCATAGGTGGCGCTTAGGTTCGGGAACAGGTCGAAATAATCCCGTTTGATCCGGTCGCTCTCGTTCGCGGTCCGAGTATATTCGCCCCGCAGTCCGGCTATGAACGTCCAGCGATTGATTTCTGTTGAAAAAGATGCATATATTCCCATGATGTTTTCCTTGTATTTGAGTGCGTAGCCGTAAGCCGGACTGATACTCCATTGTTGGTCGGCCGAGAGACCTTCGTAGCAGGAATTATCGTCCATGAATGTATGCGTGTATTTCAGGCCGGTGTTCAGCGACATTCCTTTCCGGAAGTATTTATTCATTGAAATATCGGTGGTGACGATCTTGTAGGTTGCATCGCTGTTACTTCGGTACGTACTGTCTATCTCCCGGCCTGCTGCCTTTTGTACGACATAGTAGTTGTTTTTCCCTGTCGACTTTTTGCCGGCATAATCGACAATCCATTTGAGCAGGGAGCCTTTGTCGTCGAGTTTATGCAGGTAGTTGGCGGTAGCGGATAAAGTGTTGTAATCATCCTTCTGGTTATAATCGCCGGTACTGTTTATTAGCCATTCCTGCTTTGTCAGTTCCGTTTCGCTGTAAGAGTTGCCTTTAGACAGCTGTCCGACATATTCTATCTCCGCTCCGATGCTGTTGACGGTATCGATTTCGAAGATGGCTCCGATGCGTCCCGTACCATAGTCCGATCGTGTGTCGAACCTGGAGAGGCTGGAGAAGCGGTTGTCGTTGTCCGGATATTGCCTGACGGATGTCATCATGCTCTCATTCTTCGGTGTGAAATTGCCGGAGGCGGCGGCGTTTACGGTCCATTTCCCGAGGCGTGCATTGAGTGTTCCGGAAGGCATGTAACGGGTAAGGGTAGAAGATAAGGCGCCCCCGGCCGTGACACTCCCCTGGATACCGTTCGTTTGCCGCCGGCGGAGTGAGATCAGGATGATTCCGCCCCGTGAGCTGGCTTCATATTCTGCTCCGGCTATCGGGATGACTTCTATTCGCCTGATATCTTCCGATTTCAGCGAACGAAGGTAGGTGAGAAGTTCTTCGCCGGTAAGTTTTATTTCGCGGTTATCGACGAATACCTTTGTGCCCTGTGCTCCGTTGATGGAGATATTATCTTCTGCCAGCCATACGCCGGGAGCCTGCGACAATAATTCGGTACCGTCTTTCCCGGCGGAAGGGGAGACGGACAGGATGAAGCGATCTGCCTTGCGTTCGATATTTTTTGCCTGTACCACAACCTCTTTCAAGGCATAGGAAGATGCCTTCAACGAAAGGGTGTCGTGCATGGATGCGGCCAGCAATAATTCTTTTTGCAGCGGCTCATATCCGATACACCGGACGATTACTTTATATGTTCCTGCTTTTGCTCCATGGTGAAATTACCCTTGTTGTCGGTTGTCGTACCTGCTTTTTGAATCTCATCCTGCAAGAGGACGATTGTCGCGTATTCAACTCCGTTTCCCTGCCCGTCGGTAATGTGGCCGGAGTAAATCTCTGCCGTTGCCGGCTTCCGGGCCATAGCCGGAAAGCCGGTAGCAAAGATGAGTGTAAAGAATAACAGCCATTTCATGCCTTACTCGCTTGCCGGGTAATATAATTTCAGTTTGACTGTCTCTTCTTCCTGTTGCGTTTTGCATTTCTTCATGGCATATCCTTCAGCCGGCTTTTTATCTTCGGTGAAGTCCATTTGGTAATTGCCGTTTTCGTCATGGAAGACTGAGATATCGAACTGTTCCCATTCGACGTTTTCAAGCGTGATGGTTGCTTCTCCTTTCTCCGGTTTGGCCATGCCGTATACCGGTTTTGTCTCTTTCCCTGATTGAGCCATGACGAGGATTGTTCCGTTTTCTCCGCGTATGTTGCTCACTTTGACGGTGATTGTCCGTGCTTCGGCAAGATTGCAAGTAAAGAATATTGCCAGAATAAATAGTATGATTCGTTTCGTATTCATGTTTTGTCTACTTTAAAGGTGAATGTAAATAAGTTTATAATATAAACCATATATGGATTAAAAAAGTGCAAGGAGCTGCGCATGTCTCACCTACACGCTGCAAATATAAAATGGTTTATGTTATAAACCAAATTAAAGACGAAAAAAATGAAATAATAGGGTGAAATAGTTGAAATAAAGGCGGTATGCCGGGAAAATGATTGCGGCAATTGTAAGAAATAGCTGCCGCAGCGGTAAAAAATAGGTGCTGCAATCATATAAAACGACTGCGGCAACCATTCGAGATAGCTGCCGCAGTCGTTCTAATTTTGAACTTTTCTATTAAAACAGATCGGCATGAGTGCCGGTATCTGTAAACAGAAGCATAAGTTCCGTATCATTTTGATTCCAAACCAGTAACCAGTCGGATTGAATATGACATTCCCATAAGCCTTCGTATTTGCCGCTTAATTTATGCGGGCGATATTCGGGTGGGAGGGTACCGGTTGTTTCAAGGAGTTTGGAGACTTTTTCAAATAAAGAAATATTGTATCCTCTTTTCTTACAGAGTTTCAAATCTTTCTTGAACTTACCCGTATAATTGAGTGTATATTTCTTATTCATCCGAAGATTTGTTTCATCATATCTTCTGTGCTTTCAGCATGATACACTCTTCCGGCCTTCACATCTTCCAATGCTTCATCCAGTCCGCATTTCTTTTCTTTGCGGACTTTGATGCTTCCTCCCATACTTTTAACCAGTGAGCGTATGGCGGATGCGTATTTTTCGGGAATGGATATCTCGAATGTTTTTAATGTTGTTGCTTCCATAGTCGTATATATTATAGTCTGATACAAAGATAAATATAATTATTGACAAAGACTTATTTTTCTTCGTCAATAATCATGCCGCTACCCAGGCAGAGATGATGATCTTTGTCGTAGACAACACCGTACTGGCCGGGAGCGATACCCTGTATTTTGTTTTCCGATTCGATACGGTAAAGGTCACCGATACGGCGGATACGTCCCGGTGTGAAATCGGGGGTATGGCGTATCTTGAAGGTGATTTCTTTTTCATCGGTAAATTCTCCCCACGGATCTTCGGTGATGAAGTCGAAACCATGCAGGTTGATTGTCTTCCCGTATTGCGTTTCCGGGTCGTAGCCGTTGGAGACGTAGATGATATTGCGTTTGATATCCTTCTTGATGACGAACCACGGACCGCCGCTCAGGCCCAATCCTTTCCGCTGGCCGATGGTATGGAACCAATAGCCGTTGTGCTTGCCCAGTACTTTGCCCGTTTCCAGTTCGACGATTTTGCCGACACGTTTGCCCAGGTAACGCTCGATGAAGTCGTTGTAATTGATTTTACCGAGGAAGCAGATGCCCTGGCTGTCCTTGCGCATGGCGCTGGGGAGCTTTTGTTCAGCAGCGATGGCACGGACTTCCGCTTTCATCAGGTGGCCGATAGGGAACATCAGCTTCTGGATTTGCAGGCGCGTGATTTGTCCCAGGAAATCGGTCTGGTCCTTCACCGGGTCTTTGGCGGTGGAGAGCCATACTTTTCCGTCTATCTCGGTCGTTGTGGCATAATGGCCGGTGGCGATTTTATCGAAGTCTTTCCCCCATTTCTCTTCAAAGCAGCCGAACTTGATGAATTTGTTGCACATCATGTCCGGGTTGGGGGTGAGGCCGCGTTTCACCGAGTCGATCGTGTAGCTGACCACCTTGTCCCAGTATTCGTCATGCAGGGATACCACTTCCATGCGACAACCGTATTTGCGTGCTATGTAAGATGTAATTTCTATATCCTCTTCGGCGGGGCAGTCGATATATCCGTCTTTATCTTCCATACCGATACGGATATAGAAGATGGTAGGATCGTATCCCGCCTCCTTCAACTGATGGACAACTACGGAACTGTCCACGCCTCCTGATACTAATGCTGCTATTTCCATTCTTTAATAAATATATCGGTTGCAAAGGTACAAAATATTAGGGTGATATTCCTATGGCTTCGATTTATTCGTTACCTTTGCGGGAGAGCCTTTCGTTGTAATACTTCAGGAAAAACAAAAGAATTAGTATAAATAAAATGAGAAATACAATTGTATCGCTTATGACAGCAATGGCATTGACCGCCTGTGCAGGCCCGAAAGAAAAGAATGTTCAGGCGCCGCAGGAGGATTTTAATTATGTGGTAGACCAGTTCGCAGACCTTCAGATACTTCGGTACCAGGTTCCGGGATTCGAGTCTCTTTCGTTGAAACAAAAACAGTTATTATATCATCTGTCGCAGGCTGCGCTGATGGGGCGCGACATATTCTTCGACCAGAATTGTCGTTATAACCTGCCGGTTCGCCGCGCATTGGAAACGATTTACAAGGAATATAAAGGAAATCGCGAGGATGAGCAGTTCAAGGCCTTGGAGACGTACCTGAAACGGGTATGGTTCTCAAGCGGCATCCATCACCATTATGCAGAGGATAAGTTTGTTCCCGGCTTTACCCCCGAATTCTTTAAAAGCTGTCTGGAGCAGGTGAATGTCTCTGAACTTCCTTTGCGTGAAGGACAGACTTTGGAGCAGTTTGTTGCAGAAATCTCTCCGGTGATCTTTGATCCGGCAGTATTGGCAAAACGTACTGTACAAAGCGGTGACCGGGATTTAATCCTGGCATCTGCCAATAACTACTATGGCGGCGGTATTACCCAGAAAGAGGTGGAAGAGTATTATGCCGCTATGAAAGCGGGTAAAGACACCATCACTCCGATCTCTTACGGACTCAATAGCCGGCTGGTGAAGGAGAACGGAAAGATTGTCGAGAAGGTATGGAAAGTAGGAGGCCTTTATTCTGCTGCTATCGAACAGATTGTGGGCGAGTTGCAGAAAGCAGTTCCTTTTGCCGAAAACGATACCCAGAAGACAATTATCGAAAAACTGATTGAATACTATCAGACCGGTGACTTGAAGACTTTCGACGCCTACTCCATCCTTTGGGTAGAGGATACGACTTCGGAGGTGGATTTCGTGAACGGTTTTATCGAAACTTACGGTGATCCGCTGGGTATGAAAGCCAGTTGGGAGTCGACCGTAAACTTTATCAATAAGGATGCGACCAAGCGCACGAAGATTATCAGCGATAACGCGCAATGGTTTGAAGATCATTCTCCGGTCGACAAACGCTTCAAGAAGGAAAAGGTAAAAGGGGTGAGTGCCAAAGTGATCACCGTATCCATGTTGGGAGGCGATTGTTATCCGGCAACGCCGATCGGCATCAATCTGCCGAATGCGGATTGGATTCGCCGCGACCACGGTTCGAAGTCCGTTACGATTGAGAATATAACCGAGGCTTACGACAAGGCGTCGCAGGGCAATGGCTTTAACGAAGAATTTATCTGGAGTGATGCGGAGCGTGAAGCCCTCGCAAAATACGGTTTCCTGACTGATAACCTGCATACCGACCTGCATGAATGCCTGGGACATGGTTCCGGCAAACTTCTGCCCGATACCGAATCGGCGCGCTGAAAGCCTACGATTCCACCCTGGAAGAAGCCCGTGCCGACCTCTTCGGTCTTTATTACCTGGCCGACCCGAAGCTGGTTGAATTAGGTCTGGTTCCGGATGGCGAAGCCTATAAGGCCGAGTATTATAAATATATCATGAATGGCCTGATGACACAGCTTGTCCGTATCGAAGCCGGCAAAGACGTGGAAGAAGCTCACATGCGCAACCGTCAGTTGATCGCCCAGTGGGCCTATGAGAACGGTAAAGCCGATAACGTTATTGAATATAAGAAGCGTGACGGCAAGACATATGTCGTTGTAAACGATTATGCCAAACTCCGCAATCTGTTTGGCACCTTATTGGCAGAAGTGCAGCGCATCAAGAGCGAAGGCGATTTCGCCGCCGGAAAGAAACTGGTGGAAGATTACGGTGTGAAAGTAGACCAGACTTTACACGACGAAGTGCTTGCCCGCTATGCCAAACTAAACCTGGCTCCATACAAAGGTTTCGTGAACCCGGTGATGAAAGAGGTAAAGAACGACAAAGGCGAAGTGACCGACATCGTTTTCGATTATACCGAAGGATACGCAGACCAGATGCTTCGTTACAGCAAAGATTATTCATTCTTGCCATCTTATAACGATTAAAGATATGTTGCAGGACGAACTGAAAGAAATACGTACCCAACTGCGCATGGCGATGAACGGTGTCATAGCCACCAGCATGCGTGAAAAGGGCATCGACTATAAGCTGAACTTCGGTGTCCCTCTGCCCGAAATAAAGCAGATAGCCGCCCGGCACGAACCCGGTTCGGAGCTGGCAGCCGCTTTGTGGAAAGAGGATATCCGCGAGTTTAAGATACTGGCATCCCTGTTGCAGCCTGTGGATGATTTTCCTTTTAAACAGGCGGAACAGTGGGTGAAAGAAATACCCTATCTGGAAATAGCGGAACAATGCAGCCGTAATCTGTTCTGCAAATTGCCGTATGTCGATAACCTTCTGCTTGGACTGATTTTTAATGTGGAAGACGAATATGCCCGTACGGTGGCTTACCTTATCTGGATGGAACTGTTCAGGGTAGGGAAGACGGTGGTTGCACCGGTGAGAGCCGCATTCATCGTGGAATGTATGCGGACGATTGCCTGGCCCGACTTCGGCGCTTCCTGGAAAGAGAAGCAGGCAGCGATAAAAGCAATGAAATTTTACGGTCGCCAGTCGGCCGATCATGCGAAGCAAATGTTGAGTGGTTTCGATGACTTTCCGGAGTTTATGAAGACACCGGAAGGGCAGGAAATCTATAATGATTTAAAATTTGAATTTGAATATTATAGCTAAGGCTTTGCGTTTAAAATAAATGCGCTAACTTTGTCGGTCACGTAGAGTCGCAACGAAATGGATGAAAAGAAGTACATAGAGATGAAGCAGTCGTTTACGGAGTATCTGACTGAGAAAAAACTACGAAAGACGGAGGAAAGATATGCGATCTTTGAATGCATATGTCGCTTCGCCGGTCATTTCGATATGTACTCCCTTCAGGAAAAGCTGGAAGAGGCGAACTTCCATGTGAGTAAGGCAACGCTTTACAACACGTTGGATGTGCTGGAAGACGGCGGCCTGATCGTGCGGCATCAACTCAACGCCCAGTCGGTTCAGTACGAACTGCGGGCATTGGCAGAAACGCACCTGCACCTGGTTTGCATGAAGTGCGGGGCCATTCGGGAAATGAAAGACAGCGTGCTGAAAAAGGAGGTCAACAATCTGAAGATATCCCGTTTCACACAGGAATTTCATGCGCTGTATATCTACGGGATATGCAGTAAATGCAAGTTCAAGCTTCAGCAGAAGAATAGTAAAAAAGAATATTAACAGCCTATTATAAAGATAAAATGAAAGTAGATGTTTTATTAGGATTGCAATGGGGTGACGAAGGCAAAGGAAAAGTTGTCGACGTGCTGACTCCTAACTACGATGTAATCACTCGTTTTCAAGGAGGTCCCAATGCAGGACACACACTGGAATTTAACGGAGAAAAGTATATCCTGCGTTCTATTCCGTCAGGTATTTTCCAGGGTGGAAAAGTGAATGTTATCGGTAATGGAGTCGTTCTCGACCCGTTATTGTTCAAACAGGAAGCCGAAGCGCTTGCTGCCAGTGGTCACGACCTGACCAAACAACTTTGTATTTCCAAGAAGGCACACCTGATCCTGCCTACCCACCGTATGCTGGATGCTGCCTACGAAGCTGCCAAAGGTTCCGGAAAGATCGGTACGACTGGTAAAGGTATCGGCCCGACATATACAGACAAGATCAGCCGTAACGGTCTCCGTGTAGGTGACTTGCTGCACAACTTCGATGAAAAGTATGCTGCCGCCAAGGCACGCCACGAAGCAATCCTGAAATCACTGAACTATTCGTATGATATCAAGGAACTCGAAGCCCAGTGGTTTGAAGCATTGGAATACCTGAAGCAGTTCAACCTGATCGACAGCGAACATGTGGTAAACAACTTCCTGAAAGACGGTAAGTCTGTCCTGGCGGAAGGTGCACAGGGCACTATGCTGGACATCGACTTCGGTTCTTATCCGTTCGTGACATCTTCCAACACGATCTGTGCCGGATGCTGTACGGGACTGGGCGTCTCTCCGCGTAATATCGGTGAGGTATACGGTATCTTCAAGGCTTATTGTACACGTGTCGGTAGCGGTCCGTTCCCGACAGAGTTGTTCGATGAAACAGGCGACAAACTGTGTACGGTAGGACATGAGTTCGGTTCCGTAACAGGACGTAAACGTCGTTGCGGCTGGATCGACCTGGTAGCCTTGAAATATGCCGTTATGATCAACGGTGTAAGCCAGCTGATCATGATGAAGAGCGACGTGCTCGACAGCTTCGAGACCATCAAGGCTTGCGTAGCCTACAAGATCAATGGCGAAGAAGTGACGGAATTCCCGTTCGAGATCGACGATACGATCGAACCTGTATACGTTGAACTGCCGGGTTGGAAGACTGACATGACAAAGATGCAGAGCGAAGATGAATTCCCCGAAGAGTTTAACGCATATCTCTCATTCCTTGAAGAAGAGTTGGGAGTACCTGTTAAAATCGTATCGGTAGGACCTGACCGCGAACAGACAATCATCCGGTATACAGAAGAATAAACCTCACATACTAATACAAAATGGCAGAAGACCACCTCTAATCAGGCTAATCTTCTGCATTTTTGTTTTTGGCAGACTTTTTGTAAGAGATATCTTGTATAACAATTAATTATTTGGAACATTATGAGCATGTATTGGATCATATTTATTGGTTTTGCCTTGTTAAGCTGGCTGGTATCTTCCCGACTGAAGAACAAGTTTGAGAAGTATTCTAAGATTCCTATGCCTAACGGTATGACCGGAAAGGATGTGGCTGAAAAGATGTTGCGCGATAACGGCATCTACGACGTGAAGGTGATCTCTACTCCCGGACATTTGACAGACCATTACAATCCTGCCAATCAAACGGTGAATCTGAGCGAATCTGTCTATTATAGTAATAGTATCGCCGCTGCCGCTGTAGCCGCCCATGAATGTGGTCACGCAGTACAGCATGCAACGTCTTATGCCCCGCTGAAGATGCGGTCGGCGTTGGTACCGGTGGTTAGCTTTGCTTCGAATATCATGACCTGGGTATTGCTGGGCGGTATGTTGCTGATCCACCAGTTTCCGCAGTTGCTGTTGTTCGGTATCATCCTGTTCGCATCGACAACGTTGTTCAGTTTCATTACGTTGCCGGTCGAAATCAATGCCAGCCAGCGTGCGTTGGTATGGTTGAGCCGTGCCGGGATAACGAATGTTTCTACGCATGGTATGGCCGAAGATGCTTTGCGCTCTGCCGCTTATACTTATGTGGTGGCTGCCTTAGGTTCGCTGGCTACATTATTATATTATATAATGATCTTCCTGGGAGGAAGAAGCCGCGACTAAGCGAGTACCGTATCAGATAAAAAAAGCAGCCCGGGCCATTTCAAATGACTCGGGCTGCTTTTTTATTTCTTCTTTTTCTTCGTTCTATGAAATTTACCTTCCATATAAAGTGCCCAGATTAAAAATCCGAGTCCCATTCCCATAAACAGTAAACAAACAAATATAAAATCAGGCATAACTAATCCTCCTTCAGTTTAATGAATAATAGGCCTAAAAACAAAAATCCTGAAACTAAAACAAATCCACCCGAATAAATAAGCACATTATGTCCCTCAAGATCTTTTAATAATGTTGTGATGACAACTCCTGTTGCCATGTATTTGGCGAAGTCGATGCAAAAACTACCAAGTTCACCGTACAATACTTTCTTTTGTCTCCTTAATTTCTTTTTCATAGCTATACGTTTTGTTAAATATGTTGCAAACATAACAAAAAGAAACGGACAAAACAATGAACCTATCCAATAAATAACGAATTTGAAACAAAATACCTACCTTTGCATTCCGAATAATAATTTAATATATAAAAGTCGGTTAGCTCCGACGATAAAGAAGAGCAAACAGTATATGCAGAAGCCGTCTATACCAAAAGGTACCAGAGATTTTTCGCCCGAAGAAATGGCGAAACGTAATTATATATTCAATACGATTCGTGAAGTATATCATCTGTACGGATTTCAGCAAATAGAAACTCCGGCCATGGAGAACCTGTCGACCCTGATGGGCAAGTATGGCGAAGAAGGTGATAAATTACTTTTCAAGATATTAAATTCGGGAGATTGTTTCTCCGGCATTACCGATGAAGAACTGCTGGAACGTAATCCGGTAAGATTCGGCGTGAAAGCCTGTGAGAAAGGGTTGCGTTACGATCTGACCGTTCCTTTTGCCCGCTACGTAGTGCAGCACCGCAACGATATAACATTCCCTTTCAAACGTTATCAGATACAACCCGTATGGCGTGCCGACCGTCCGCAGAAAGGACGTTACCGTGAGTTCTACCAGTGCGACGGTGACGTGGTAGGCTCCGACTCACTGATTAATGAAGTGGAACTGATTCAGATTATGGATGAGGTGTTCCACCGTTTCGGTATCCGCGTTTGCATTAAGATGAACAACCGTAAGATCTTGTCGGGTATTGCCGAAATTATCGGTGAAGCGGATAAGATCGTCGATATAACAGTGGCTATCGACAAATTGGATAAGATCGGCCTGGATAATGTAAACGAAGAACTGCGTTCCAAAGGTCTTTCCGAAGAGGCGATTGCCCGTTTGCAACCGATCATCATGCTGTCGGGTAGCAATCGCGAAAAACTGGCCGTCCTGAAAGAACAGCTGGCTACCTCTGAAATAGCCGTGAAGGGTATCGAAGAAATGACCTTCATTCTCGACCGTATCGACCAGCTGCCTATGCATTCGGAACTGGAACTCGACCTGACGCTGGCCCGCGGTCTGAACTATTACACCGGTGCTATCTTTGAAGTTAAAGCCCTGGATGTTCAGATAGGAAGTATCACCGGTGGCGGACGATATGACAACTTGACCGGTGTATTTGGCATGGATGGCGTGTCGGGTGTCGGTATCTCTTTCGGGGCAGACCGTATCTTCGACGTGCTGAATCAGTTGGACCTGTATCCGGTCGATTCGTTGATGACAACACAGTTACTGTTTGTCAACTTCGGAGAGAAGGAAGAAAGTTATCTGTTACCGATCATCTCTCAGGTTCGTGCCGCCGGTATCCGTACCGAACTTTTCCCCGAATCAGCCAAGATGAAGAAGCAGATGGGGTATGCCGATACGAAGAAAATCCCGTATGTCGCTATCGTTGGCGAAACGGAGATGAGCGAAGGCAAGATCAACCTGAAGAATATGATTACAGGCGAACAAACACCTGTCACTGTAGAAGAACTGATCGCAAAGTTCTAATCCGATAGCAGCCTTGTCCCCGTGCTTGACACGGGGCCGAAAAGGTGCTGTCTGAATAAATAGGCATATGACCTGTTCTTTTGCGATCCCGTGTCAAGCACGGGAACGGGTTTATGCTATCCTTAATATTACTGTCTCATGAAAACATCTCTTTTAATTCTCGCATTCGCTTTAGTCCTCTCTTCCTGTTCTATTCAGCCAAGAGCATCCTGGGTAACAACTACGGAAAACGAACCGTGGCAGGAACAATCCGACCTGGTCTCTGCCTCTTCGGATACGATTCCGACGATCGACGCGGTTATCCATACCCATAAGAAAGGACAGAAGATAGACGGTTTCGGTGCCTGTTTCAATGAGTTAGGCTGGATTTCCCTGAGCAAACTTGACCCGACAGTCCGCGAAGAGATCATGGAAGAACTCTTCTTCCCGGAGATAGGGGCGAATTTCACCATCTGCCGTATGCCGGTGGGTGCCAACGACTTCTCCCGCGACTGGTATTCCTATAATGAGACCGAAGGCGATTTCGAAATGGAATACTTCACCATCGCCAACGACCAGCAGACATTGATCCCCTTTATTAAAGGCGCACAGAAATACAATTCCGACCTGCGTATCTGGGCCTCTCCCTGGTGTCCTCCTGCCTGGATGAAATACAATAAGCATTATGCCTCCGCCTATACCGGCGAAGCCTACAACGAGAAGTACCGCAACGGCCTGCCTGCCGATAAGGTCGGTTATGAAGGAACGGATATGTTTATCCAGGACTCCCTTTACCTGCAATCGTATGCCCTTTACTTCTCCAAATTTATCGAAGCCTATCGTGAACAGGGCATCGACATCTTTGCCGTCATGCCGCAGAATGAGTTCAATTCGGCACAGATATTCCCTAGTTGTTGCTGGACGGCTGCTTCCCTGGCTAACTTTGTCGGCAACTATCTCGGTCCGGCGATGAAGGAATTGGACGTGAAAGTGATGTTCGGCACCATGGAACGTGCCAACGAAGCATTGGTGGATACCATCCTGACCGACCCGGCAAGCGGCAAGTATATCAGCGCAGTAGGTTTCCAATGGGCGGGAAAAGGTGCGATCAAAGGTATACACGAACGTTATCCCGATATGAAACTCTATCAGACCGAGCAGGAATGCGGCGACGGAAAGAATGACTGGAGCGGTGCCGTTTACTCCTGGAACTTGATGCGCCATTACCTGGATAACGGTGCGTCGGCCTATATGTATTGGAATATCTCGTTGGATAAAGGCGGTATCAGCCGTTGGGGATGGGCGCAAAACTCCCTTGTGGTTGTCGATCCCGATACAAAAACCTTCCATTACACCCCCGAATATTATGTAATGAAACATTTGAGCCATTACGTCCAGCCCGGTGCCCGTAAACTGGAAACCTCCGGCCAGTTCAGCAATCTCATGGCCTTTGTCAACCCCGACAAAAGCATTGTTGTCGCTTTGGCAAACGAAGGAAATGAGGACCGCCAGGTATCTGTTGAAATCGACGGTCGCGTCTACCAGCCTGTACTACCGGCTCATTCCATCGCAACACTGCTGATAGACTAATCTGAAATATACTATATATTAATGTAAGGGACGGCAGATTCTAACTCTTTCGTCCCTTGTTTTTTTACTTTTGAGCATGCTCGGAATTGATTTTTAGCATGGTTGAAATCTATTTTTAGCTAGCTGAAAATTAAATTAAGGCATGCTAAAAAGAATAATAGTTTAGGACCTATCAGTTAAAAGACCGTGACTTATGAACTACTTTCCCGTTACTTTTGTTCTAGTCGGGAAGCATGTGAGGCGGATGTATAGTCATCCTGTCAGTCATGTCGGCACATCTAAACGTCTGTTTATGCAAAATTGGCAGTCTTTTCCCTGCCAATTAATTTGGCATAGATTTCGCATAGGAATAAACGTGAATTAGAAAAACACATGTAAACATAATATTATTAACAATTAAAAATATAGTAAGATGAACATTAGACCATTAGCAGACAGAGTGCTTATCAAGCCGGCTGCAGCAGAAGAAAAGACACTTGGCGGAATCATTATCCCGGATTCAGCAAAAGAAAAACCTTTAAAAGGTGAAGTTGTTGCCGTGGGTAACGGAACAAAGGATGAAGAAATGGTTGTGAAAGGTGGCGATACTGTACTGTACGGAAAATATGCAGGAACAGAAATCGAACTGGAGGGTGAGAAATATCTTATCATGCGTCAGTCTGACATTTTAGCTATTATCTAATTCATTAAACGAAAATAATAAAACAATATAATCATGGCAAAAGAAATTAAGTACGATATGGATGCCCGCGACCTTTTGAAGAAAGGTGTGGACGAATTGGCAAATGCTGTAAAAGTAACATTAGGCCCGAAAGGCCGTAACGTGATCATCGAAAAGAAATTCGGTGCTCCTCACATCACAAAAGACGGTGTAACGGTAGCTAAAGAAGTAGAACTGGCTTGCCCGTTTGAAAATATGGGTGCTCAGTTGGTAAAGGAAGTAGCTTCTAAAACAAACGACAATGCAGGTGACGGTACAACTACTGCTACTGTATTGGCACAGTCTATCATCGGTGTAGGTTTGAAGAACGTTACAGCAGGTGCTAACCCGATGGACCTGAAACGCGGTATCGACAAAGCCGTTGCCAAAGTGGTTGAAAAGATTGCTGACCAGGCTGAAGAAGTAGGCGACCAGTTCGAAAAGATCGAACACGTAGCAAGATCTCTGCCAACGGTGACGAAACAATCGGTAAACTGATTGCTGAAGCTATGCAGAAAGTGAAGAAAGAAGGCGTTATCACAGTGGAAGAAGCGAAAGGTACTGAAACTACAGTTGACGTAGTAGAAGGTATGCAGTTCGACCGTGGTTACATCTCTCCGTACTTCGTAACCAACACAGAAAAGATGGAATGCGAGATGGAAAATCCGTATATCCTGATCTACGACAAGAAGATCTCTGTATTGAAAGACTTGCTTCCTATCCTGGAACCGGCTGTTCAGAGCGGTCGTCCTCTATTGATCATCGCTGAAGATATCGACAGCGAAGCATTGGCTACTTTGGTTGTAAACCGTCTGCGTGGTTCTTTGAAGATCTGTGCTGTGAAGGCTCCGGGCTTCGGCGACCGTCGTAAAGCTATGTTGGAAGATATCGCAGTGCTGACTGGCGGTGTTGTTGTCTCTGAAGAAAAAGGCTTGAAGCTGGAAGGTGCTACAATGGATATGCTGGGTACTGCCGAAAAGATTACTGTTGACAAAGATACTACAACTATCGTTAACGGTGCCGGCGACAAAGCTGCTATCCAGGCTCGTATCGGTCAGATCAAAACTCAGATCGAAAACACTACTTCTGACTACGACAAAGAAAAGCTACAGGAACGTCTGGCTAAGATGGCAGGTGGTGTAGCTGTTCTTTACGTAGGTGCTCCTTCTGAAGTGGAAATGAAAGAAAAGAAAGACCGTGTTGACGATGCTTTGCATGCAACTCGTGCTGCTATCGAAGAAGGTACAGTTCCTGGTGGTGGTGTAGCTTACATCCGTGCTATTGAAGCATTGGAAGGTATGAAGGGTGAAAACGAAGACGAAACAACAGGTATCGAAATCGTAAAACGCGCTATCGAAGAACCGTTGCGTCAGATCGTTGCTAACGCAGGTAAGGAAGGTGCCGTTATCGTTCAGAAAGTGAAAGAAGGTAAAGGTGACTTCGGTTACAATGCTCGTACCGACAAATATGAAAACCTGTGCGCTGCCGGTGTAATCGACCCTGCTAAGGTAACTCGTGTTGCTTTGGAAAATGCTGCTTCTATCGCTGGCATGTTCCTGACAACAGAATGTGTAATCGCAGAGAAGAAAGAAGATACTCCTGCTATGCCTCCGATGAACCCGGGTATGGGTGGCGGCATGGGTGGTATGATGTAATATCTTCCCATCAAGATAAAACCGGAAACGGCTGCTTCCCGAAAAGGAGGTGGCCGTTTTTTGTTATATATAATTAAGAGCCTGTTTAAATTTTATTCAATAGCATCCTAATAGATGCTAGTTTCACCATTTCCTCTGCCGAATCGAATGTCCATTCATAGTTTCGGCAGAGTCTTCTATAGTTGT
>NZ_QSDP01000076.1:0-30871 GCF_003463685.1 Parabacteroides sp. AM58-2XD | reverse complement strand
CGTTTGATATATATCAAACGAATAAAACACATATATGTTCCTTTCATTCGATATATATGTTTTATTCGTTCAATATTAATAATACGAATATTTGTACGGCTTGTCCTATCTTGAACTCAGGTTTCAAATATGTTATTCTATATATTCTATTTTTTCTTTTAGCAGGATATCTTCCGCAGAACGGCCTACCATCAGTTCAAATTCGCCAGGTTCGGTCACATATTGCATATTTTCATTCCATAGTCCCAGTTCATCGGGAGAAACCTGAAAGGTCACCCGCTTTGTTTCTCCGGGAACCAACTCTTCTTTCGTGAAGCCTATCAATTGTTTTACAGGGATGGATACGGAACTTATCAAGTCCCGAACATATAACTGGACAACTTCTTTGCCGGCTCTCTTTCCAGTATTAGTTACGTCCAAAGAAACCTGTATCTTATCATCCGGACCAAATCTCTTTTTAGAAACTTGTAAACCCGAATATTCAAATGTAGTATAAGACAAACCGTAACCAAACGGGAACAACGGATCCGGAGAAGAAAAGACATAGTCGCGTCCAGGCTTTTCTTTTGTACCCGGTGAATGGTAAAAACCTCTGCCGGATGGCTTATGGTTGTAAAAGACCGGAACGTGGCCTACGCTCTGAGGGATGCTGACAGACAAGCGTCCGGACGGGTTTACTTCTCCAAATAATATCCGGGCAATCGCTGTTCCGCCTTTTTCTCCCGGATACCAGGCTTCAAGTATTGCCGGGATATGGGCTTTCTCCCAGGTTATCGACCAGGGGCGTCCATGTACCAGAACCAGAACGACCGGTTTGCCGGTTTTATATATTTCCTGCAATAACTCTCGTTGTACTCCATACGGATTTAAATCTGTTACATCGAAGCCTTCCCCACAAGTATTCGGATCGTCTGCTTTATTAGTCGATTCGTCTCCCCAACCGATGCCGGACAAAGTAGAACTGGTTTCGCCCATTACAAAAACGATGAGATCAGACTTATTTGCAGCATCCAGTGCTTCTCCAAAACCATCCTTACTTTCACCGGAGATAGAACATCCTTTTGCATATCGTACCGTTGTACCTTTTCCCACAAACTCTTTAATTCCCTGTAATACAGTCACACCGGACAGATTTCCTTTGGTATAACTGTAATCGCCATACTGAACCTGATCGGCATTCGGGCCTATTACGGCTACAGACTTTAATGACGAACGGTTTAACGGAAGAAGAGACGATTCATTTTTCAGCAGAATAACAGATTCTTCGGCTATTCGTTGAGCCAACTGTTTATGGCTTGCCTTTCCTACGACCTGTCGGGATATTTCCGGGGAAGCATAAGGTTTTTCGAATAATCCTGCTTTAAATTTAACACGTAATATGCGTTTTACACAGGTATCAATCATCGAAACAGGGATTGTACCATCCTCAACCAATTCCGCCAAAGAAGCATAACATTCCAGAGAGGGTGCTTCTAAATCAACGCCGGCCGTGATTGCTTTCCGGGCAACCTCTTTTCTGTCCGCCGATGTCCGATGAAAATAACGGAGCATATCCATCGCTCCATAATCGGAAAAAACATATCCCTGGAAATTCCACTCATCTCTCAAAACCTGTTGTAACAAGAACTTACTTTCATGAGCCGCTATACCGTCCACTTCATTATAAGAAGGCATAACCGAATAAATATTCGCTTCCGTTATAGCTTTACGGAAAGCCGGCAAGTGGGAAGAACGTAACTCCCGCTCACCGATAGAGGTCGGTCCCAGATTTATACCCGCCACCGGAGCAGAGTACCCGGCAAAATGTTTGGCTGTACAGATCAACTTGCCTGTACCTATTCTCTTTCTGGTCTGTTCCGGTTCACCTTGCATTCCACGAACGAAAGCGGAACCAATCTCACCGACCAAATAATAATCCTCTCCGTAACACTCTTCTACCCGCCCATAACGGGGGTCACGTATAATATCAAACAAAGGGGATAAAGCCTGATCAACACCTGCACTACTGGCTTCCAGAGCTATAACCGAAGCCATTTCCTTTATCAGTTCCGGATTCCAGGTACTTCCCTGGGCTATAGCCTGGGGAAAAACGGTCGAACCATGAGACAGAAAACCATGCAAACATTCTGCGATCTGTATCGGTGGTATTCCCAAACGGGTGCTGTCACGGAAAAAACGTTTCGAAACAGCCGATATTCCGGCAATGTCGGCTGCTTTAATGAAAGGGCTTTCACAAGCTCCAATCCCGTTTAATCCCTTCTTTCCAGCTTCATCCAGACGAATCATTCCCATCTGGCAATTTTCTCATCCAGCGTCATCCGTGATAACAGATCTTCTACCCGCTCTTCCACAGGTACTGCCGGATCTTTATATTCTGAGCCTGACAAATAACAGAACCACACAGCAACACAACAAATACCCATACAAACCGTATCATAATCCCCCTTTGTTTTTAATAATTGATCGACATCAAAAATACTTTATTTAAATTAAACTCTCCATTCTTATCGACTAAAATTATTATTTTCATCAGAAAGTCAAGTCAATAGGATATTTTCCATACTTATTGATTGTATCTATCAGACATCGCACGTTTTCCGTAGGGATCAGATCGTGAATACTATGATCTGTCGCAATCATATATCCTCCATCGACAGCAGCTTCCCTGATACACTCCAGTACTTCTTTACGAACAGCATCCGGATCGGAGGAAGCCATCGTCACTTTGTTATTGACATTACCGATAGGGGTCAACTTTCCTTTATATCTTTCTTTTACTTTTTTCAGATCCATACCGGCTGCCCGTTCTACAGGGTGAAGTCCATCGATACCGCAATCTACCAGATCGTCGAGGACATCCCAGATTCTTCCATCGTTGTGCATAATAACCGGCACTCCTAATTCTTTGATACCGGCAACCAAACGCCTGAAATAAGGGATGAAGAAAGTACGGAAGTCATCCGGAGAAATCAACAAAGCATTCGTACCACCCCAGTCATCAGATATTTGTACACAATCGACTCCCCCATCCTTTACAGCCAGGCGGATAGCCCCCAATGTCCATTCCAACACTGCTTCATTTATTTCATGTACCATTTCCGGATCCGTATACATGGTAATAGCCAATGTCTCGAAATCCATGATATACCAGGATAGCATGGTGAACGGTCCCAAAGTACCCAACACGACTGCCAGGTCTTCCGTATTAGCAGCCTTCACATCTTTGAAAATTTTGAGGCGATAAGGCGTATCGACCGGAGGTAAAGTATACGCTTCCCAATCTTCACGGCATTTTACAGGTGTATCGATTTGTGCGATGATCGGCCAGCCGTTTTTCTGATAGGTAACGCCCCATTCATCTTTGTATATCTCATTCGGTTCATGAGGAGTCTCTTCGATACCACAGAAACCGTTAATCGGCGTCCAGATACCATCGATACCCAGCTTGGTAGCCAGCTTTGCCTGTGTTTTACCATCATACAAAACCGTTGTATATCCCAACAGCTCCTGCATAAGTTTCAAACTGAAAAGATGTTCCATAATAGGAATTCTGTCGGGTACACCACCCGATAATGCTGTCAAAAAACGTTCTCTTGATGTCATATCAATTAGATGTTAACTGGTTTAAAATCTCTACTAACCGCTGAGGCTCTTCTGTATAATAGTCTGCACCTATTTTCTGAGCAAAATCGCTGCTCACAGGTGCTCCGCCTATAAATGTTTTCACTTGAGGAAACTCTGTCTTTATAGCTGTATTGATCGACTCCATATTGACCATTGTGGTTGTCAACAAAGCAGACATTCCAACAAAAGCATCCGGATTTTCTCTGACAGCGTCCACAAACTTTTCTTCCGTAACATCTACCCCCAAGTCGATAATCTCATAGCCATTTCCTTCCACCATCATACATACTAGATTCTTACCAATATCATGTAAATCTCCTTTTACCGTACCGATAATCAATTTACCTTTACGTTTGACCGAACCGTCATTAAAATATCTTTTCAGATGTTGCATGCCACCGCTCATAGCTTTTGCACTCATCAGAACCTGAGGCACAAACACTTTATTTTCTTTGAACTTCACACCGATATTGTTCATACCAACGATCAATCCCTTTGTTAAAATGTCATTGGGGGAATACCCCTGCTCCAAAGCCTTCAATGTCAATTCATCAGCTCCGTCTTCCCCTTTCATTGCCGGAGGATAAGGAGTTTTTGCATTGATCTTACCCACTTCGACACAAAGTGCTATTCTTTCTAATGTGTTTTCCATACTATTCTATTTATTTAGTTAATTGTTCCCTTCTTCTTATCTCTTTTACGGCATCTACCATTGCATAGAATCCCTCTATCTGCATGTAATCAGGTATTGAATTGCCGGATCCCAGACCGTATCCGTTCGCTTTTTTACGGAACCGTGTACCTTCCTCCAGAACTTTGTTAAAGACCTGGTCATACGGATTCAAGATCAGATAATTCATATCAAATCCTCCGAACAGACCGATTTTATCCGAATAGTTATCGATCCATTCATCAAAAAGACATATCTGGTCTTCATTCGAATGTTTGGCATCTATCCCGTTCTGAAGAATATCAGGCATGATCTCTTTGATATTCCCACAACAATGCAGTAAGAACTTCTTATTCTTATTATGTACGATATCGATCACTTTCTTATGCAGCGGTAAAATAAACTGACGGATCGTATCCGGTTCGAGCATTGTTGCCATACGATGCCCCAAATCATCTCCCATGCGATAGAAGACAAAAAGATCGTCGTACTCCTCCAACATCTTAGTCCACAATGTTTCGTAGAGTTCACCGATTTTCCGGAAAATGTCGGCAAAAAGTTCCGGGTCGAGATACTGCATGACACAAAGGCTTTCATAACCCACCAGATCCTGAGCTGTTTCAAAAATACCATATCCACAACCTCCATAGGCTTTCATCCCGGCGGGCATTACTCTCCGGATAGACTCCAACCGAGGTCTGTATGTTTCCCAGAAAATACGGGGAATATCGTCAAACGGATATCTGTCAAAATCATCGCGGGTCTGAATAGGACCGAGCATCCCCCCTAATATAGCCCCATGACCGGGAAGGATTTCGCAAATCGCAGCTTCATAACTGAATGCATCATAGGTATTTTCTTTCCAGAAAGAAATATATTTACTAAAATACTCATCCAGATCAGAGCGGCTTTTACGGCCATTTAACGACAATTCCTCCCCTATACATTTAGAAACAAAAGGGGCATCGATATTATGCTCATATAAAGGCAAATAATCAGGTTTCTGATTATATAATACCTTTAAAATATTTCTGTAGTCAGGCTCAAACGTATTCATATTTTCTTATTTATTTAATTACATTCCTTATTACCTTTTTAATATGATCGATACAGGCTGATAGGCATGCATCTCGACGGACAGCTCATTATTCTTTATTGGAAACGAATCTCCCAACGGTTCACCGCGCAGATTACAGAATTGAGCAGACCGATATGATTTTCCGGATAATGTAACAGTACATTTGCCTTTTTTACCAGCTTGTTCCCAAAGTCTCAACAAGTCTCCCTCACCATCTGTATTCGGTCCGAAAGCAGTAACTAAAATTCCTTTTTCCGACAATGTAATCCCCTCGGAAAAGAGCGGAAGTTCACCTCCATCATCCTCTGTATATGTTGCCATCAGAGGAACACGCGTTTCTTCTGTCGGTGTAATAAGAGAAGTCTCATTACTGTATTTATCGATCGACCATAGATATACTTTGGCAGAAAAACCTCCTTCTATCCATTCTGTAAAATTAGTTCCCCACTGATTATTAAACAGATTGACAAAAACATTAGGTCGTTGGGGAATAAACTCTCCGGAGAAACGGAACAGACCGGGACGGTCCAGACTGACAGCCGGGGCATTCGGTGTATTTAGACCAAACCCCTTCCCTTGATTATCAACAATAGCCATACCGGTATTCAGGAAGAAATAATCATGATTGGTGTTCTTTACAAAATCAGTGACCGGATTAACAACACCGCCGGTTCTCCCTAACCGGAATGAAGGATTCGACAGATTAAACGGAAAAGCAAGCCAACCACCTTCGGGTTGGGATTCAGCCGGTTTATTCCGTATCCCCCAACAAATTTCCAGATAAGGGGAGCTATCTTCTAACGTATAAGTTAATGTATAGTCATCGCCAGCACCTGTCTGACAGAATGCGGTAGCACTAACTGAATGGGAGGTCTGCAAATATTTGATTTTATTTAATCTGCCCTTTATCATTTCATATTTCAGGTCTGGATTTTCCGGCCGCCCCATCTCCTGATCAGCCCAGCCATGATGTCCGGGCTTCACATAATTCGCATTATAACGGTTGATTTCCTCTTGACCAAATTTCTCGTGGATATACTCTCCGAATCCATATTCATTCTTCCCATCGACCATTTCTTTCTGTTGTTGTTTATCCCAAACAGAAAGTAATGCACCGTTTTCCTTATTTATTTCTATTTTGAAATAGTTGTTTTCCAACACAGCTTCTACTTCATCAATACGGGAACTTCGGGAATCCTCAGATATAGGAGATGTTACCAACGTATAAGTCTTATACCCCAGGGATGGAATATCTTCTGCATGAAAAGACAGGTGATTGTAGTCGTTATATACCGGCAAAATCTTACCTGTCAATTCATCCTTCAAACCATAAACCTGGAAATTTTTTTTATAAACTCCCATATGGAAACTGACCAAACCCGAACGTTTCCAGGGAAGCGGGTTATAGACAACAACTTTACGCCCTTTAACGGCTACATTCTGAGCTAGTTTCTTCAAATCCTTTCGTAAAGAAGGAATAATATATTGTTCAGCGCGGTGCACCCTACTTCCTTTTTCATTCCAGGATGTTTCTATAAAATCATACAGCCCTTGCGCCCTGCTGACTGTAAAATCGTCCCCATATTTCCAAAAATCCTGGTGTCCATGACTCATTGCCAACCCAAAAGTATGTTCATCAAACAATAAAGATTGTTCAATAGCCTTTTCAACATAAGGTTCAACCGGTTCGGGAGTTATGTTCCACTGTTTGAGTAAGGAATTCAACGTTTCCGTATTATAAATGACACGCTGCATAGCCTTATTGATTTTTACTTCTTTAGGCATCGACATATATCCATGAATCCAGGTATCCGGCATATCCCCCTTTACTACAGGCAATGATGGGTTTTCTTTCATCAGGGCATCATAAAAATCTTCCAGCTGACCGATACGTATCCGAGCATTAGGTGCTTTTTCACGAGCTTCTTTCAATACAGCAGCAACATCTTCCGGTGTCGGAGCACCCGTATTTTCATGCGTATGTATCATTGCTAACCATGTCTTATATTTCCAGGTTGCCGGAGGAAGTACACCGGAACCGTAATATTCCGCCCAGTTAAAAGTGAGTAACCTCGAACCATCCGGTCCCTCCCACCAAAACAGGTTGGTATATCCGGTGATACGGACCCGGGATTACAACCAATATGCAAAATCTTCACACCAGCCTGTGTCAATAATGTAGGAAGTATCCAGGAATGGCTAGGGACATCGGTAAGTTTAGCTCCACGTACCAACGGTTGGTCATATATTCTATTTATCTGCGAAGAATAGGACATTCCACGCACCAATGTTTCAAGATCACTCGATTCAGTCTCAAATGTGCAAGGAAGTGCATGCACTTTGAAACGTCCATCTTTTAATGCTTTTTCTATTCCGGATTTATAAACCTCAGAGGTATTTTCCATAATATATTTCATTGGCCAGCCAGGAAGAGTCCAAACAAATTGGTCTTCCTTAGGTAATTTACCCGTTTCTTCTACTGAACGTAATGTTTCATCCATCATAGAGGTTGTGTATTTCTGTAAAATAGATTCACTCCAGTCAGTATAACCAATATCAAAATGCATTTTGAAAACAATGATTATGTCTTCAACTTCAACCTTTTCGGTTCCTTTGTCTACATCTATAGCCGCAATCTGAGCGTTTAATGAGCTTAGTGATAGTATGAAAATCCATACTGAAAGAATAAATTGCCTTTTCATATTTCATGGTATTATGTTTCTCTCTTAATCAACTTTACCGGTTAAGTAAACTAAGAAAAAAATATTATTTTGCAAACATATGTGTCTTATCAGAGATAAACAATGATATTTATTCCGATTTTCTTATACTATCTTACGATTGATATGTTTTTAATCACATACAGGCAAAACCAGTTTTACCTTTTCGTCTTCATTATCGGTAGTTTCTAATTTTTCTATTAATACACGTACAGACTCACGACCAATCTCTTTTATAGGAAGATACGCTATATGCATATTAGGAGCCAAAAGTTCAAAACTCGGAGTACTATGCAAGCAAGCCAAACCTATTTTACTGACATCTATATTCCGTTTATAAAAATAGCGTAGCCCTTCCATTCCTAAATAATGCGTAGTGAAATAGAATCCATCGACATCCGGGACCGCATCAAAAATAGTATCCAATACACGAATGATATCTAACTCATACTCATTGCGTGACACCTCTCCATATAAGTGAGGAGAAATAAAACAATCATGTTCGATCAAAGCGGTCTTATATCCTTCATATCTTAAACTCATGGTAAAAAGGGCCGATGCCGTAGTTATAATGGCTATTTTTTTACGGCCTTCATTTATCAGTTTATTAACCAGATTATAACTACACCCGATATTGTCTATAATAATATAATTAGTATTCAATTCCGGAAAGAAACGGTCAATTAAAACAAACGGATATTTTTCTTGTATTAAATTCTCCAATTCACCTTTGGCATAATTAGTAGGAGCAATGATTAATCCATCAATATTCTTCGATCGTAACATTTGGATTATATTATTTTCTCTTACCGGATTAGATTCGGAACTGCAAAAAGTAACGGTATATCCCAGTTGTTCTGCCACAAGTTCAACCTCCATAGCTACTTGGGCATAAAAAGTATCTCCTATGAAGGGAACAACCAATCCAATTGTTTTCGTTTTACCTGAACTAAGACTTTTAGCAAGATGATTTGGTCTATATTTTACCTGTTTAGCATAATCTATTATTTTTTTCTGAGTAGCCGAACTTATCTTTTGTTCATCACCACGTCCTGACAACACCCATGAAACTGTTGTTTTTGAGACCTTAAGAGCTTCTGCAATATCTTTAAGAGATTTTCCCATCTGTTTTTAATTTGAACAACTTAACCGATCAACTATACATGCAAATATATTATTTAATTCGATACTCTACAATAGTGATGAAAGATCCTTTTCCGGAAAGAGGAATAAAAAAGGCTGGAGTAAACAGATTTCAACAGATAAAGAAAAGAAGCAGATGTTTAAGAGTTTGCTTCAAACGATCAGTCGCATTCTTTAACTGAACTCGTACTGTACTAACGGTCAAACCCATATTATCGGCAATTACATCAACTGATTTACCTGCATAAAAATACTCTTCAAATACTGCCTTACATTTTGATGGTAACTGATTTACTGCCAAGCGTACTTCTTCTTCCGTCTGACGCATTTCTACATACTGTAATGGAACCGGAGTCGATTGGATATAATTTTCCTGAAAAGCCAACATTTGTTCCTTATGTTCATCCAATACATTTTGCTGAACCCTTTGTGCCCGGATGTAATTGAGACAACCATTCTGAACAGAACGTACTAAATAATAATGAATTGGATACGATAAGGTATCTCGCTTGTTCCAGATATTAATAAAAACATCATCTACAATTTCTGCACCGGCCTCTTTATCGATCAGGTAACATAAAGCGACTGCATTCAAGTAGCTATAATAGGTACTGAACAATTCAGAAAAAGCCTTTTCCGAACCTTTTCTGATTTGTTCTATTATATCTTCATTTATACGGCTTATATTCATAATACATCTCCTTGTCGCTTTTTCATCTATATTAGTTCATGAAGAACTATGGAATAGATATTGTACTATTCCTTTTAAAATCAGAGAAGCATGTAATATGAAGATAATGTTTAAATTTTCTAATGAAACGCGAACGTGTTGATTCTTATAGATATTAAAAATTGAAAAGGGACATAGTTCTTCATGAACTATGTATTTTTAGAGGTTTCATATCCCTTTTCTGCGACAAATATAATATTTATTCACTCACATTGATGTGTATTTACAAAAACGGAAGGAAGTTTCCTCACGGAAACTTCCTTCCTCCTTGGTGTGTCTAATCAATTATGTTAAAAAAATAGGATTTAATCTTATTGCAATATTATTATAAAGTGATTGGTGTTCCATTATAGAAGTCAAGGATCTTGGTGCGGAAGATAAAGTTGTACTTTGCCTGTGTCTGTTCGGCCAGACTTTGCGCATACTTCGTCTTTGCTTCGCTATACTCAAATACAGTACTTTTTCCTGCACCATACCGTTCTTCAGCATATGAGAAAGCGACCTTGCTTGCATCAACTGACTTATCGGAAGAGATGTATTTCTCCTGTGCTGCCGTCGCATTATAATAAGCCTGTTGGATCTCCTTATAAAGTGATTTTTTGCTGTTCTCCATCATTAACTCACGGTTAGTTATGGAGAGACGGGCGGTACGGACGCTGTTACGTACCTGGAAACGATTGAAGATCGGAATACTCAGACTTAAACCGATTGATTTCTGCCCGTTATTCTTCAACTGATCACTGAACGGAGCGTTATTATAATCGCCATCACCGAAATTATGATAGTAACCGGTACTGTAACCGGCACTTAAATTCAGCTTCGGATAATATCCCGCCTGGGCTATACGGAGCGCTTTCTTCTGGCTTTCCAACAGATATTGCTGTTCCTTGATCTGCGGTTTGAATATGACAGCATTGTCATATACCTGGTCAGGAGGAATGATACTACCCATGTAACGTTCAATGGCATCACCGCTTTCCGGTTCCAGCACATCGAAGTTTTCACCGGCCCGCTCCAGTTCCAGACTTTGTGTCAGATCCAGTAAAGCCAGTTTCACATTGTTCTGCGATTCTGTCAATGTTACTTCATCTTTTGCCAATTGAGCTTTCATATCGTATAACTGGGAAACTGGGATTTTACCGGCATTATAGAGTGCCTCGGTTTTTGTCACCTGCTCAGAGCTCAGGTCTACCTGCAATTGGGCAATCTTCAACATTTCCTTATTATAAAGAACTTGCAAATAGTAAGAAGCCACATTGATAGACAAGTCCTCCTTTGCCTTATTCAAAGTCTCGATAGATGCTTTCAGGTCCAGCTTGCGTGCAGCAATATCATTCGGTATTTTCAAACCGTCAAAGATAGGCATGCTCAATTGAATACCGGCTGTCGTATTGGCCGAATTACGGTCTACGATCAAACCATCTTTCGATTCGGAGCGGCCGAAACCAAAGTTTTCCCCCACACTGGCATTCACACTGGGCAACCAACTATATTTACTTGTGTGTAAGTCCACTTCGCGGCTTTTCTGTTCCAGTTCCTTTTGTTTCAGATCTATATTGTTTTCGATAGCATACCGGATACATTCCTCCAACGACCATTGCTTTGCCGCTTCCTGTGCCCCAGCGGGCAGACAAAAAAGGAATGAGGCCAGCGCTACGGATGATATGATTTGTTTCATCGCTTATTCGTTTTTATTTCTATTACTTATTAGCAGCTACAATACCACCACGGATCTTGTCACCTTCTGCCAAACCTTCTTTCACTTCGATCTTGATACCGTCAGACAAACCGACCGTAACAGCACGTTTCTCAAATAACTGTTCCGGCTTTTCCTGTTTTACAATCTGTACGAAGGTAGAGTCTCCGCTGAATTCAACACAACTTTCAGGAACGGTCAGGACATCGGTCGCACGTTTCAGCACGATCTCAGCATTGGCACTATAACCGGCACGAATAAAGGCATCTTCCGGCATCTGAACGGCCGCTTTGATCTCAAACAGGACGGCACCGTTTTCTTCCACTCCTTTCGGAGCTACATATTCCAGGGTGGCATCAAACGTACGGCTATCCAAAGCACCGACTGTCAGTTTGATAGGCATACCTTCATGGATACGTCCTACTTCTGTTTCATCCACTTTTCCCCTGAAGATCATATTGTTCATATCGGCTACGGAAGCAATCGTCGTACCGTCGTTAAACGTATTCGACTGGATCACCGAATTACCAACTTTAATAGGAACATCCAGAATCATACCGGTAATGGTAGAACGAACCTGTGTCGTACTGGTGGAAGTAGACCTGCGTGAAATACCTTCACGGATAATCTCCAATGCATCCTGTGCATTTTCTGCTTCTTCCTGTGCTTTCTTATAATTAGACAAAGAGGTCTCATAATCTTCCTTGGCAACAACTCCTTGTTTATACAGTTCTTCATCACGTTTGTAGGTTGCCGTGATTTGTTCCAGATTGATACCAGCCACACGGACACGCGATTCAGCACTGTTCAGCTGAACCATTTCAGGGATTACCTTGATCTTTGCAATGATCTCACCTTCCTTCACCATCTGACCGGCCTCCTTCAACAATTCGGAGATGATACCGGACATCTGCGGTTTGATAAGTACCTCATCACGCGGTTCCACCTTTCCTGTCGCCACAGTCTTCGTCTCTACTGAGTCGCGTTTGGGAGTTACCACTTCATACATGGTGATGACAGGTTGTGCTTTTTTCCACAAGAAGTAGAAAGTGCCGACCACGGCGGCTCCCACCAATACTAAAAAGATGATTCGCAGGATTTTCTTAACGATACGATTCTTCATAATTATCTTTATTTTCAATTCCTAATATTCTATTCTCTTTATTCTTCTCTGATAGCATCAATAGCCTTAATCTGCATGGCTCGCCAGGCCGGAATCAATCCAGCCATAAGCCCGCTGATAAGTAAAACAACGGTTGCGGCAACAGCAGCTCCGATATGTATCTCCGGATTACTGAAGAAAGTGTCATTAGACGGCCCACCTCCGCTATCCATCATCCGGTTCACTACATCGAGCAGGAATACTCCGCAACTCAATCCCATCAATCCGGCTAACGCTGTCAGCAAAAGACTCTCACTCATGATCTGTGAAATTATATCGAACGGTTTGGCTCCGATAGCACGCCGCACGCCGATCTCACGGGTACGCTCCTTTACTGTCACCATCATAATATTACTGACCCCGATAATCCCGGCGAGCAATGTTCCCATGCCGACCAGCCATACAAGAATATTGATACCCGTAAAAAGCATATCGAATGTTTCAAACTGCTTCGCGATCGTAAAGCTACTGACAGCCTGCGGATCGGTCGGCGAAATCTCATTCTGCGATTTCAACACCGCCGTAATCTCTTCCACCAGCTTGTCACAAGGATAACCGTCGTCAGCCGTAGCGCACAGGAACCAGAATTTATCTCCCTGGTTTGCTACCTGCTGCAAAGTGGTAAAAGGAGTCATGATACTTTCTTCCGTACGTCCGCCGATCTGCACACGAGGTTTGGGTTTTACAACTCCGACTACCTGATAATAAATTCCATTCACACGGATATACTCTCCGATCGGATCTTCACCTGGTGTAAACAACACCTCACGGACAATACTACCGATCACACATACTTTACGTTTTTCCAGTACATCTATCTCGTTCAGCAAACGTCCTTCCAGCACATGCTGCGTTTCTATCTGAAAATATTCCGAATGGACCCCGCGTACATTATATGTACCGGCCTTCTGTCCTCTCACTACATTATTCTGTCCACCCCACGACATCGCCATCGGCGACAAATAACGGACCCCTTTCACACGCTGGCGGATGGTCTCCAAATCGCGGTTACGCATCTGCCAGTAGCGTCCTTTCTTATATCCTTTATAAGCCTCCCCGGTGCGTTCGGAAAAAAAGAAAGCAGAGTTTGTGGCAAAGCCGTCCACATTCTTCAATACACCATTCTGGAATCCCGTCCCTGAACCCAGCAGGATAACGAGCATCAGGATTCCCCAGAACACCCCGAAACCGGTCAGCATACTTCTGGTCTTATTGCGGGTGATCGTCACCCATATTTCTACCCAACGGTCTATATCGAACATATCTATCTGTATTTTATTCGTTTCTCATGGCTTCGATAGCCGTTATCTTCACGGCCTTACGAGCCGGAAAATAACCAGCCAGCACGCCAGCTATAATAATCAGGGCCGTTGCCGACAAAGCTATACTCAGACTCACCGTCGGATTCATGAAGATACTCATATCGTCATTTGAAGAGGCCTTTCCCATATTACTACTTTCCATCACCATATTAATAGCTTCCGTCAATCCCACTCCGGTGATCATACCGAAATATCCGAAAACAGCCGTTATCAGGATCGATTCCACAATGATCAGTTTCAAGATAGAGAAAGGAGTGGCACCGATAGCCTTACGGATACCAAACTCACGGGTTCTTTCGCGCACGGTAATCAACATAATATTGCTCACCCCAACGATCCCAGCCGCCAGCGTTCCGATACCGATTACCCAGATAAACAAGGAAATACCATTCATCATCCCATTAAACATTGCAAAATCTTCAATAGTGCTCCACATACCTATCGCCCGCAAATCCTCCGGGTCAAAACGGTGACGTTTACCCATTTGCTCTCGGAAACGTTTCTCAAAAGCCTCATATTCTTCCTTCGTACTGACGCCATTCAGAGAGAATATAATATTATCCGTTCCATATCCCGAGCGGTAAAGTTGTTGTGCCGTAGAAAACGGAATATAGGCAGGTGCATTATTATTGTTGTCCTCATCCGTATAAACCCCAACTACCTGGTAAGCGATATTGCTGGCATTCAAATATTTGCCCAGCGGATCTTCGCTACGGAAAAGCACTTCCTTCATACGGGGACTTATCACGATCACCTTTCTTTTCTGCAAAATATCCACCTCGTTAATAAAGCGTCCGTTGCCTACCAGCATCTTTATCTTGTCGATAGTGGCCTTATCCGGATGAACACCTTGCAAGGAATACGTATTATATTCTTCGCCATACGAAAGCGTATCACTTTGATAGAGAACGCCCGAAACCAGATCCACTTCCGGATTCTGTTGTTTCAGCAACACCAAATCGTCATCTTTATACTCGACACGACGATTCGTCTGCATCCCTTTATAAGGTTTGCTGGCATAGCGGGGCCATGTCTCCACACGGTTTCCCGTCCAACGGTCGAAGTTATGCATGATACCATTCTTCATCCCGTTGCCCGCTCCCAGCAAGACGATCAGCATAAAGATTCCCCACGACACGGAAAAGCCGGTGAGGAAGGTACGAAGTTTATTCTTCTTGATCGTACTCCATATTTCCCGGAAATTATCAAAGTCGAACATATCCCTCTCCTTTTTCGATGTTTTCTATCAGGCCATCCTTTACACGGATGATCTTTTCGGTCACATTGGCTACGGATTGCTCGTGGGTCACGATAATCATAGTCATACCTTCTTTATTTACATTACGCAGAAGTTCCATTACTTCGACCGTAGTAACACTGTCGAGTGCACCGGTCGGCTCATCAGCCAGAATCACCTGCGGTTTAGCGATCAGGGCACGGGCAATGGCTACACGCTGTTTCTGCCCGCCCGACATTTCGTTAGGCATATGCTCCGCCCAGTCTCTCAGACCGACCATATCCAGATATTCCATCGCCATCGCATTTCGTTTCTTACGGTTTATACCCTGATAATAGAGTGGCAAGGCGACATTCTCCACCGCATTCTTGAAAGAGATCAGATTAAATGACTGGAAAATGAAACCGATCATCTGGTTACGAAGTTCAGCTGCACGGCTTTCGCTGAGGTTCTGAATCAATTGTCCGTTTAAATGATAGGTACCAGTATCGTAAGTATCCAATATCCCCAGTATGTTCAACAGCGTCGATTTCCCCGAACCGGAGGCTCCCATAATGGAAACCATCTCACCTTTTTCGATCTCCAGGTCTATGCCTTTCAAGACATGCAGCGGAGCACCGTTGAAATACGTTTTGTTAATTCCTTTCAGCTGAATCATCATATTTGTCATTACATTTCTTTATTAGACGTACACTTTGTAAAAAATGTTACACATTTAAGGAACTTTTTTACCCTCTGATGCAACAAATGTATATTTATAGAAGATACCTTGTATCACAAGGTACTGATTTTTAAATCATATTAACTATATCATAATATTCTCCATAGGTAAACCATCCTTGTAAAGACTTAATAAATAAACTGATAATAGTTCATTTTACTGCATGTACCCACTCTCTTTTCAAGAGTTATAAAATAAATTATCAAAATTTCAAGTAAGACAGTCTCATACATATCTCCTTGTACAGATGTATTTCATCAGCCGGCTACTATAAAAAATGGCTTCAAAAGCTATTTATCTACTTTTGAAGCCATTTCCTTTTAACCTACAGGATTTTTCACTTATCCATGTTGCCCAACTTATCAAATAAGTTCCTGATTGCCTCCTGATTCACAAATGTGCCTTTTGCCCCGGCAATATCCATTGTCTCAAAAAGCATGGATAATCCTCCAAAACCGGAAGGGTCGGCCTCCAGGATTTCCTGATAAACATCAGAGAATGTCTTTGCCTGCGGGTCTTCCGGCTTAAAAGTAAATCTGCCTAGATAATAGTTAGCCTCAAACACATTGTTTGTCGATTCCGTCAAATTAATGGTAGTAACCTCGGGCGTATAAAATACATTACTCTTTATTAATGTACTATCAGCATAGCCGCCCCACGAGTCAAGGGTTATCACGCTACGGTCCACTTTACCTTCCGGCTTTTTATTTACATGGAAGATGTTATTGCAGATGGTTGTATTTTTCACCGGACCTGCCACATGAACCGTCGGTGAGAAAGTCCCTACACGTGTCTGCCTTGTGCGAATAGCATCATTAATACTGACGTTATAGCGGACAACAGTGCCTATATTTCCCCGGTTGAACGAGGCCGGAGATTCACCGGAATTACAGATCAACACCATCCCCCCCTCATTATCATGACTATAATTATACTGTATCACAGTATTCTCACAATTCCAGTCAGAATCGAATCCCTGAGCATCCCAAGGAGCCTTATGATCGCTGACTTCATTAAACTGGATTATCGTATTATCACAACTCCAAGGCCAAATACCGGCGGCGGCCTCCGTATCGGGTAAAATAGCCGGACAATTACGCATTACATTATACTCTATCAAGGTACTATCGCATCCGATCGGTACAATACCATCACCAGGAACCTCCTCAATCAAATTATTGCGAACAACCGTGTACTTACTGGGATGCCAGTTTTCACGGCTACTGTACCCCAACCAGATCATAGCATTGCGGGAACAACGTAGAATGCGGCAATTCTCTATTGTCAGACTGTCGAAAACAGAAACAATGTCCTCGCCTCCGTTCACGACCAGAATACCACTACCACCTCCTTCTTCCTTGACCAGAGAACCATTCACATCACGTACCTCCACGCCATCTATCACGATATTATGAGAAACCCCATAATCTCGGCATTCTATCTTCAAGCCGGTACGAAAAGGTTTACGCTCTTTTCCTGTATTCACTATTCTACATTCCGAAGCGTTACATAATCCGAATTATAAATACGGACGGCATAAAGGGAGTTGTCGTACCCTACAATACAAGGCTTACTTCCTTCGCCATAAGCATCTATATATATTCTGTTGTCAGGTGTTCCCTGTCCGGATATTTCCAATTCCCCGGGAAAACTCCCTCCCCGTTTCAATAAGACCTTATCGCCTGGTTTAAGCCGGACATTCTTTAGTTTTGACAAACTTTTCCAAGCATTGTCCACAGAATGTCCGTTTTTGTTATCGTCGCCATTCATAGCGTCCAGATAGTAACAGGAAGAAGTATTCCCTGAACACCCCAGTAACAACAACGCAAACAAGGATAGTAATAAACTATTTATATTCTTTTTCTTCATACGCCAAATGAAGTTTTAAATGCCTTATTTCCACAAATCATTTTGAACCAACTTCTTATTCGTATCCAACTCACTGGTCGGGATCGGCCAGACGTAATCTCTTTCACCGTTAAAAATACGCTTTTCGTAATTAAAGCCATTCGCTACACGTTCGTTTTCAATATTCTTAACAGCCTTATCCAACTCTTTCCACCGATACAGGTCAAACAGCCTCAAACCTTCAAAAGCCAGTTCAACACGACGTTCATGTTTAATAACTTCCAACAATTCAAATTGAGAAAGCCCTGTTCCTTCTACACTTTCAACCGTGGGCATATCAACACGCCGGCGTACCTGATTGATCAGTCCGGTAACCTCACTAAACGAATAGCCCCCTTTCTGCACCAATGCCTCTGCTAATGACAACAGAACCTCCGAATAACGGATCAGATAAAAATCCTGACCATTATCAAAAGAATTAGAAACATCCGAAGGATTGAAATACTTATATACATAAACTGTTGAATAAGATGCAGAAGCACCACCATACCAATTACCTTCGCCTCCTTTGCCGTTCCAGAGCATTCCCGGAACAAAAAGAGTGGCATATAAACGGGGATCACGGTCGTTGTAACGGGCAGCATTCGGTTTATTTACGTCCGTAGAACCATCAACATTCGGTTCACCGATTTTCTTATCTGTTGTCGGTTTACCATTTGTACAGTAAAAAGCATCGGCCAGATCAACCGTGCCGTTTAATGCTTCCAGTGGCGTATTCCAATGTCCGTTATATGCAGCGCCTTCCGACAAACCCGGTCCTTCATAACGGACCGACCAAATGATCTCAGAAGAGTTTTCACCAGCTGTCGTAAACAAGGTTGAATAATCATCATATAAAGAATAGTTCATTTCCATAACTCCTTTATATGCACTAATGGCATCCTCCCATTTTTCATTATATAAAGCGATACGTCCCAAAAGCGCCTGGGCAGCTCCCTTTGTGATACGTCCCAAATCCGCAGTAGCCGGCAAAACAGAGATTGCCTCTTTCAAATCGTTCATAATTCCAGAAACAATAGTAGCCCGGTCTGTTTTTTCACATTGGGCATCCGTTATACTTTGAGGGGCTGTAATATAAGGTACATCCCGATAAAGCGATGTCAGATTACAATATATCAAAGCACGCAACGTCATAGCCTCAGCCTTGTAAACAGCCTTTGTTTCAGCAGCCATATCAATCTGATCAATATTGGCAAGAAGAGAATTGCAACGGTTTATAACCTCATAACAGGAACTCCAGTAAGCACTGAATATCCCGGAACTCGGAGAATGAACTCCCATAGCAACATCGAAACCTTCAATCCATCCGCTCCAGTTGAAATGACCGCCATTATCAGTAATACAATCCATATATAACGGTCCCAACGAATATTGATCGCTGTTGTAAAGCTGATTATCCTGTAAACCGGCATAACAGGCTGTAAGTCCCATCAAAGCATCGTCTGTGGTTTGCCAGAAGGTCTCATTCGATGTATCCGTCAACGAATCTCTCTGTAAAAAACTGTCGGAACAAGAAGTTGAGAACAAAGTCCCCGACAACAATAAAAATCCTATATACTTATTTATTAATTTCATCTTAGCAGGTATTTAATTAGAATTTAACATTAACCCCGAATGAGTAAGTTCTTGTATTCGGATGTACATCATTACGGGAATCCGAACTTTTCTTCTCCGGGTCATAATCATCCAGCGGAGTAAATGTAAGCAGATTGGTTCCGGCCAGATACAAACGTATGCTCTGTATTCCGAAATGTCCTAACTGGGGTTGTCTGAAAGTATACCCGATTTCCAAGTTCTTCAGTCGCAGATAATCCACTTTGGATAACCAGAAGGAAGAATACTTATCATTGAAAGTATTCCCCAGACGAGGCATGCTCCCATTTGGATTATCTTCGGTATAATGATCTTCCCAACGGATGGTACGGTTACCGCACCAGGTAGTCGTTTCATCCCAGTTATAGCGATAAAGACCGGAAACTCCCTGCCAAAACATACTCAAATCCAAATTTTTCCAGGCAAATCCCAGATTAAAAGAGTATTGCATCTTCGGGAACGGATTACCGATAATATCACGATCGTCATCGGTAATATTTCCATCTCCATTCACGTCTTCATACATGATATCTCCTAAAGAGGGTTTCTGGTTAAACTGAGTGATCACCACCTCTTTCCCGTCGACTATCGTTGTACGGTTCAGATCAGCTTCCGTACGGTATAGCCCTACCGCTTTCAGTCCGTAATAGGAACCGATCGGTGCCCCCTCACGGTTGATTGTATTATTACTGATATTTTCCACCCCTCTCATATCCAGAATCTTATTCTTTACAGCTGATAAACTGAATCCGGCCTGCCAGGAGAAATCACCTTTTTGATCGAAATAGTTGGCAGATAATTCCCAACCACGGTTACGAACTTCACCTGCATTCTGATAAGGAGCACTCAATGTTCCCAGATAAGAGGAAGGCATCGGTAACTGAAGCAAAATATCCGAAGTATTTTTATCAAACCAGTCGAAGATGGCAGAAATACGTCCCTGCCAGAAAGAGGCGTCCACCCCAAAGTCCGTAATCGTCGTCGTTTCCCATTTAATATCATCATTAGCAACAGCCTTGGGACGCAAACCGATATTTTTCGTACTGCCGAAATAATAATTGCCATCAGCCGCCAACAAGGATGTATAAGCGTAATCGCCAATCTCCTGGTTACCTAGTTTACCCCAACTTGCACGAAGTTTTAAAGATGAAAGAAATTTAACATCTTCCAAGAACTTTTCGTTTGTCATAATCCATGCTCCGGAGAAAGAAGGGAATGTCGCATAACGATGCGCTTTCGGCATGCGGGAAGAACCGTCATGGCGAATATTCACTTCAAATAGATAACGATCTGCAAAATTATAATTGATACGGCCGAAAAAAGACTGCAAAGAGTTTTCTTTTGCACTGCCTGTCACTTTATCATTGGATGTTCCACCATCCATTTCATAAATATTATCAGTTGGGAATCCCTGTTTGGAAGATTCGTTCTTATCCATCCGGTATGCCTGGATAGAATGACCGGCCAGAAAGTTGAACGAATGGCTTTTTATTTTCCAGTCATATGTCAGGATGTTTTCATTGATATAGGTAGATTCTATATAATGGTAATCTTTCAACGAATTAGTTCCTATCGTATTCAATACATTACCTTCTGCATCATAGCGGAGAGTATTTTTGGGGCTGAAAGCAGAAGTCGTTTGCATATAATATTTATAAGCCAGGCTGGAACGGAATTTCAAACCGTCAATAATATCCAACTCACCAAAAACCTTGCCGTCAAAACGATACTGGTCGTTTTCCTTGTTCCCCTGGCTCATTTCCTCCAGCGGATTCTTAAACTGCGACTGGGACAAGGATGAACCATCCACACATCCCCAATGGCCGTTCGAATATTTTACCGGAACCGTCGGGCGGGTAGACCAACTCAGATAACGCATCAGACCGGAACCATCCACCGATGTAACAGGTTCTTCAATCTCCTGTTTGCTACCGGCCAGATTCAATCCCAATTTCACACGTCCTAATGTGGCATCTACATTCGAACGGAAGTTATAACGTTTATTTCCCGTGTATTCCAAAATACCATCCTGATTGAAATATTGGGCAGACAACATATAGCGGACATTCTGACTACCCCCGTTTACCGAAAGATGATGTTGATGCATCAGGGCATTACGGAACAGCGCATCCGCCCAATCGGTATTGGCAAAATGATCCGGATCGGAACCGTCTCTCAATTTCTGAATCATTTCTGCCGTATAAGTATTACTGTTGTGTGCTTCATTATACATTTGCGCCCAATCGGCTGAATTAAGAAAACTCGGCAAAACAGTAGGCGTCTGAAGCACTATATTCCCGGAATAACTAATCTGAGGTTTTTGTTCCATACCACGTTTGGTAGTCACCAGAATAACCCCGTTGGCTGCACGTACCCCATAAATAGAAGCAGACGCGGCATCTTTCAGTACAGAAACTGTTTCAATATCATCTGCCGGAATCTCCGAAATCTGGCTGACAGAACTTTCCACACCGTCGATCAATACCATCGGATTATTATTGTCGCTCAACGTGCCGACACCACGAATACGAATTTCAGGAGTATCTTTACCTGCCTGGGCACCATTATTGGTCAGCATTACACCAGGCAAACGCCCCTGTAGCATATTCGCTGTATTGGCCACCGGCATAGACGCTACATCCGTAAAATTTACGGCAGCAACAGAACCTGTCAGGTTAGCCTTCTTCTGTGTCCCGTAACCGACTACCACTACTTCATCGATCAGTTTGGAATCTTCTTCAAGCGTTACTTTCAATGAAGAACTTTTAGTAATCACATACTCTTTCTCCTTGTAGCCAATGTATGTAATACGGAGTTTGGCACCAGGAGCCACCTGAATAGAAAAGTCACCGTCAATACCGGTTATCGTACCGTTTGTAGTCCCGACTTCCACAACACTGGCTCCAATAATTGTTTCACCTTTGGAGTCGGTAACGACCCCTGTTACATTAATACTACCTGTCTGTAAACTTTCAGCAGATACTTCTTTCACCTGAAAGAAGAGACAACACAACAAAAGCAGAGTACATATCCACCCTCTTCTGTTTTCATTCAAAATTCTTTTATTCATAATACATTTTTAAAGGTTTAACACGTTAAGATTAACCCGTTTTTCACGAAGGCAAATATATTATGAACAGGAATGAACAGTGGTTGAATTATTACCGGGAAACGGTTCTCCAAAAGCATTAGAGACATTTTCCGGTAATAATTCAACCTCCGGACAGAGACTATGATAAAGAGATTCACAAAAAATAACACTATAGTGCTAACTCTATCAGGACAGTAGTGCCGATTATACCGACACTATAGTGCTAGCAGACCAGCACAACTGTCCTGATCTGCCGATACAACTATGACAGGACATGCCGGGAAAGGGCAGTGCTATATTTACGACGAAACCTCATTATCTTCTTTATTCCTCAACATATAATCAGAAGGAGAAACACCGAATTTTTTCCTGAAGCAGGTACTGAAATATTTGGCATCATTGAACCCGACGGCATAAGCCAAATCGGCAATACGTATTTTCTTATTCTCGTCGATCAAACGGCAAGCGGCATTCAGACGGACATTACTGATAAAGCCCGAAGGAGTTAATCCGGTCAAAGATTTCAGCTTGTCGGCAACGGTTGTGCGTGACATACCCATCTCGGCAACAAACAGAGAAGGCTCGTAACTACAATCATCCAAATGATTATTTACACAATCTATTGCATTCCGGATGAAAGTCTCGTCCATCGATGTATAATCCAACTCTTTTGCCTCAAAGACAAGCTGTTTTCTAAAGTCAACGCCAGTCCGCTTCTTTTTCTTCAGCAGGTTTTCTATCCGGCTATGCAGCAAGGCCAGGTGGAGCGGTTTTGTCACATAGCTATCGGCTCCCGACTGGTAACCCGCCATCTGATCTTCTTCTGTACGTTTGGCAGTCAGCAGGATCACAGGAATATGGCATAATTCAAACTTGTTTTTTATATAATTGCATAGTTCGATACCATCCATCACAGGCATCATAACATCCGACACAACTAAATCGACCTCCTCCTTTTCCAATATACCGATCGCTTCCTGCCCCTGTGTAGCTGTTAATATCCTATAATGTGCACTCAGCAATCGGGTCATGATCGACAAAAGATCTTCATTGTCTTCAACCAGCAATAAAGACGGTACATCCTGCTCTACCGCCAGTTCCCCAACCACCTGCGAATCAGCACACTCCTCATTTTCAGGCAGCAAAGGACTATTTGTCACCTGTAAACTATCATCAATCTCATCTTCCGCATAAGCAGAACGGTCCACCGGCAGCCATACCACAAAAGTATTGCCTGTCACCGCATCGCTGTTTATCCGGATTTCCCCGTGATGGATATTTACCAGGTCTTTAGTCAACGCCAAACCTATACCAGTCCCGGTCGTATGAAATTTCCGGTAATCACCTTCATAGAAACGTTCAAAAAGATGTTCCATCTTATCTTTACTCATCGGCTCTCCCGGATTTGTGATGGAAAAAGAATAATGCCCTGTTTCCTTTTCATAACATTGTGAAACCACTACCGTGCCTCCTTTCTCCGTATATTTGGCAGCATTCGACAATAAGTTATAAAGAATCTTATCCAGCTTATCACTATCGAAGTAACCGGATATCTCCTCTTCTTCCTCTCTGAAATCAATGGAAAGGCCTTTTTTCCTGACCAAAGGCTGGAAAGCCTCGATACTGTTTTTCAGGAACTGTGTATAATTACCCTTGGATACCTTTAATTGCAATTTACCGTTTTCCACTTTTCTGAACTCCAGTATTTGCTGGATCAGGCGCATCAAACGAACCGCATTGTTATTCAGTACCGCATACATCTTCGCATCACCCGGATGAAGTTGTTTCAATTCATCAACCGAGGCGCAGATAATAGTCAAAGGTGTAAAGAGTTCATGAGTTATATTCGTAAAAAACTGCAATTTAGCATGATTGACCTCTTCCATTTTCTGCCGTTCAATCTGCCCCATTTCTATTGCCTGCTTCATACGGATACGGTTCTTCACAATCCTGTAAATATACCACGACAGCAACGACAGCAAAAGCAGATATCCGCAATAAGCCCACCCCGTTTTCCAGAGGGGGCAATATCGTCACAAGCAACATACGCTCGTCAGGCATCCAAATCCCATTCTCGTTCGCTCCTTTTAGATGGAAAGTATATGTTCCACTTTTCAAATTATTATAATAGGCAAAATGATATCCGGCATCCGTATATACCCAGTCCGAATCATAACCATCCAGTTTATATGCATATTTGTTCAAGGCCGGTTTCATATAATTAAGTACGGAAAAATCGATGCTGAAGTTATTCTCGGTATAAGACAAGACTATCTTGTCGGTAAAATCAATTGTTTTCTGCAATATCCGATTCCTTTTATCCGGCTTCATATCGCGCACGGATGTATTGAATACCTTTATATCCGTTATGACTACCGGTGAAAAGACAGTCTGCTTCTTTATCTTATCCGGATAAAAACTATTCAGTCCGCGATAACCTCCAAAAAACAATTCATTATCGGAACTCCTGAAACAAGCGTTGCGGTTAAAGAAACAATCCTGCAATCCGTCGGAAGCGGTAAAAGTGAGGATATCCTGAACCTTACCATCTGGAGTAGTTGTTAAGTGCACCATTTCCGAATTGGTAGTAAACCATATAGTACCATTATGATCTTCCAAAATATTAGATACATTTTCACCTGAATAGAGAGATTCGTGGGCGAGAGGAAAGAAACGGTCCTTCGACCTGTCATACATATTCAATCCATCTCCGTCAGTCCCTACCCAAAGCCGGTTGTTTGAGTCAAAACAAAGACATGCGATATCATTGGTAGAAAGCAAGCCGTTTTCCGATGAATAGCTCTTGATTGTTTTCTGTTCAGCATCATTTCCGATACAAAGGATACCATCATAATTAGTAGCCATCCATATATTTCCGTCCTTATCCTCTACCATAGAAATTACAGAAGACCGGGACAAATCGGGTTGCCCGGGACGCAGACATTCTCCCAACGGCTTAACATTCCCCCTGTCATCCATAAAACAAATACCTCCCCGGGACCCAATCCATAAATTACCTTTTGAGTCTTCCAAGACCGCATTCACATTATCATCCTTCAATGCCGGACAGTTTTTCACATTCAAAGCATAAACTGTCTCTTTTTCCGGATTATAGAACCACACACCGGCATCACAGGTTGCCATGCATATTTCATTTGTCGCACACCGTTTTATAATTCCATTAACCACAGAGTTATAAGCCATCTGCTTTAATACCGGATGGTTTGTTCCGGATACAAAAGTCCCTTCTTCCCTGTCATAGATAATCAATCCGAATCCCATAATACCCATCCACAACAGACCTTTCTCATCCTGATAAATACTGCGCACGGAACTGGTCAAAAACTTTTCCCGCACCTTTTCAAGCGGATCATAATTAAAACGGAATCGGTCCGTGTTCGCTACATAAACGCCACCTCCCAACATTCCTAACCACATTAACCCTTCTTTCGTACAAATAATAGAGTTCACTTCATTAAACGGCAAGTCATAACGTGAATTACCGGGAAGTATATTAGTAAAAACACCTTCCCCCTCTTCCGATTCAAGAATACTGAGTCCGCTACGGGAACCGATCCACAGTTTCCCTGAATTACGGTCTTCGGCAATCGCATAAATGATATCATCAAGCAACGAATGAGGATTGCCCACACGGTAAGTATAATTCACATACGAAAAACGTTCCATATCATACGGAGCGAGCAGTTTCACCAACCCGCAGTTCCAGGTGCCCACCCAAATGGTTCCCCTGCTGTCCTGGAAAATCACATGGGGTGAATTATTCTTCGTCACGGGCGGATAAACATAAGAACTATCTGTTTTCGGATCGTATCGGAGAAGCCCCCGCTCCCATCCTCCAACCCAAATGTAACCCTTATCATCTTTTATCATCGATTTAACATCGAGACTTTTGTTTACTTCCACAAAAGAAGAATCTTTACTCTTTCGGCGATACAGTCCCTTACTGCCTCCGACCCATATATCTCCATCAGAAAAAGTCACAATAGCTTCGACCGCAGATGTTTCCAGTAAAGTTTTTTCTATCTTTTGTATTTCACCATTGATCTTGTTAAGCACATATAACCCATTATTCGTTCCGATCCATAAATTATGATCATAATCCTCTTCCACGACATTGACATATTTATTGATAAACGATTTATGTCCGGATCCTTCCATATTATAAGTGCTAACCGTATATCCGTCATACCGTAACAAACCTTTGTAGGTGGGTATCCAGATATAGCCATCTCTATCCTGATAAAGTTTTCTTATCTCGTTTGTAGGAAAACTCTTTTGAGAAACAACAGGTTCAAACTGGAAAGAATAATTCTTTGCCCCTACAGAGAATATGGTTGTACATAATAATAATACGAATAAGCTATTTATCCGAATGCTCTTCATGTCGTTCAATATGTATTTTTCACAAAAATAATCATTTATCCTGTGTAAACTAAAAAATAAATTCCTTTTGTATATTTGTACCGTCTTAGCAACCAAAGCAGGAACTTACCTGTTTTTACTACAGGTTACTAAACAATAAAGAATATGCGACTTACATACATCTACCATAGCGGGTTCGCCATTGAAGCAGAGGGATATGCGATCCTGATCGATTATTTCAAAGATACGGGAAAGACACCGGATACCGGTTTTGTTCATAACGAACTACTTCGACGCGCGGGTACATTATATATATTGTCCTCCCATTTCCATCCGGATCATTTCAATCCGGAGATACTGAAGTGGAAAGAGAAAAAACCGGATATCAAATACATTTTCTCCAAAGACATACTGAAACGGCGGCGGGCAAAAGCCGAAGACGCCCTGTATATGAAAAAAGGAGATGTTTTTGAAGATGAAAATATCCGTATCCGGGCATTCGGCTCGACAGATGTAGGCATTTCTTTCCTGATAGAAGCGGAAGGCAAACTGCTGTTTCATGCCGGCGACCTGAATAACTGGCACTGGAAAGATGAATCGACACCTCAGGAAGTGGCTAAAGCCGAAGGCGATTATTTGCGGGAACTGGATATACTGGCTCAGGCAACCGGACATCTGCATCTCGCCATGTTTCCGGTCGATCCACGTATCGGAACAGATTTTATGCGGGGAGCGGAACAGTTTGTCGACCGGATAAAGACTGACGTTTTAGTCCCTATGCACTTTTGGGAACATCCCGCCGAAGTAGTAGCATTCGGTCCTTATGCCGAATCGAAGGGATGCCGTTATATCTTGTTGTCCTATCCCGGAGAAAGCACTGATTTTTAATTTATAAAGAAAACAAATATGGAAATCAAAAGTAGATTTGATCATTTCAACATCAATGTCCTCGACCTCGAAAGAAGCATTGCTTTCTACAACAAAGCACTGGGTCTGAAGGAACATCACCGCAAGGAAGCAGCCGACGGCTCTTTCGTTCTCGTTTACCTGACAGACGACCAGACAGGTTTCCTGCTAGAACTGACCTGGCTGAAAGACCGTAATGAGCCGTACGAACTGGGAGATAACGAAAGCCATCTCTGTTTCCGTGTAGCCGGCGATTACGATGAAGTACGCAAATTCCATAAGGAGATGGATTGCGTATGTTACGAAAATACCGCCATGGGATTGTATTTCATCAACGACCCGGACGATTACTGGATCGAAATACTACCGGCTAAATAAAAAAGGTAATACCTTAACCAAAATTGTATCAGCTCTTCACCGGCAATACAATTTTGGTTAACCGGTCATCGAAAGGTTCCTCTTTCCGCCGGTAATAAAATTCATAAGCCGTACCTTCCGGCTCGTATCCTTTCTGCATCATCCAGAAAGTCATCTCGCCATATAAATAATCAATTTCTTCGTAATCGCCTTTAAATAAGCAATGCACGACTTTGGATTGCGGTATTACGCGCGACCGGACATTTTCATCTCCTTCCATCAGGCAAGACACAGGGAAACAGATTTCCACATCCAGGTCATATATATCCATATTCAGATAATCGTAGTAAATAATAAAAGGCACATCCGTCATATATTCCCCTGTTTTCCGGAGAAATGCCAGTGCATCCTGACGTTTTCGGGCAAGCGTCCACTCTAAATCCTTGTAACTGACTTTCGTACGGGTCGATAAAACAGGTTGTTCCGCCCGGACCATAAGCCGTATGTCTGAAACCTGTGGCATAGTGTTATTCATTAATGGGTTAAGAATCTACCAAATATAAAAAAAACGCTCCGGTACCGGTTATCCAAAGAGAGAAAAAAGTTGAAAATGACGTATTTTGATCCGGCAATTAAGTAAAGTTACATTTATTGTCACATTTGAAAACTGATACTATTCAGCATTTTTTTTAATAAAATCATTGCAGCTAAGCATATTCCTCTTATATTTGCTTTCCAGAAAGACTCATTATTAATCATAAATATAAAATCATGGAGAAGCCTTATGTAGTAGGTATTGATATAGGTGGTACCAATACTGTTTTCGGCGTAGTAGATGCAAGAGGAACAATCTTGTACAGTGGATCAATCAAAACTGGCAAATATACTGATATAGAAGAATATGTTGCGGAACTGGGACAAGGTCTTTTATCAGTAATCGACCAGGCCGGAGGTCCGGACAAAATCAAAGGTGTCGGCGTAGGAGCTCCTAACGGTAACTTCTTCAACGGTTGTATCGAATTTGCCCCGAACCTTCCATGGAAAGGTAAAATACCTTTGGCACAGTTGATCAGCGAACAAATCGGCGGTATTCCCGTTGCTTTGACTAACGACGCTAACGCTGCAGCAATCGGCGAAATGACTTACGGTGCAGCACGTGGTATGAAAGACTTTATCGTTATCACTCTGGGAACAGGTGTAGGTAGTGGTATCGTTATCGGAGGTAATCTGGTTTACGGACATGACGGTTTTGCCGGTGAGTTGGGACACGTGATTATGCGTCGTAACAATGGGCGTCCTTGCGGTTGCGGTCGTCAGGGATGTCTTGAAACATATGCATCTGCTACTGGTGTGGCACGTACAGCCCGTGAATACCTCGAAATCCGCAAAGACGAAAGTCTGTTGCGCGATCTGGATCCGGATGAAATCACTTCAAAAGATGTATTCGATGCAGCCATGAAGAATGATAAACTGGCACTTGAAATCTTCGAATTTACAGGAAATATCCTGGGTGAAGCTTTTGCTGATGCTGTTGCATTCTCCAGTCCGGAAGCCATTATTCTGTTCGGTGGTCTTACCAAGGCAGGCGATCTGATCATGAATCCGATCAAACGTTCTATGGACAAGAACATGCTGAAGGTTTACGAAGGTAAAACAAAACTTCTTTTCTCTCAATTGAAAGAAAGCGATGCTGCCGTATTGGGAGCCAGCGCTTTGGGTTGGGAAGTGAAAGAGTAATCGTATTCACTGGGGTTCTGCCCCGGATCAAGGGCGGCCTGAGGTCGCCCTTCTTTTTTATATATCACTTAATTATCAGAGACATGAACCATCCTTTGCATCAATTTATCTATTGCCCCAAATGTGGAGCCAACACCTTCATCGAACGTAATGAAAAAGCGAAACAGTGTACAACGTGCGGTTTCGTATACTATTTCAATCCTTCTTCGGCAGTAGCCTGTTTCATCCGAAATGCCGCCGGAGAGATTCTACTGGTGCGCCGGGCTAAAGAACCTGCCAAAGGGACGCTCGACCTGCCGGGCGGATTCGTCGATATGTTCGAATCAGCGGAAGATGCGGCACACCGCGAAGTAAAAGAAGAAACGGGACTGGATATTACCGAATGTCGTTATCTTTTTTCCATTCCTAATTTGTATATGTATTGCGGTTTCGAAGTACACACGGTAGATATGTTCTTTGAATGCCATGTAAAGGATTTCATAGGTGTCCACGCAGAAGATGATGCTGCCGAAATCGTTATCCTGGAAAAGGAAGAGTTGAAAGCGGAAGAGTTCGGATTGATGTCTATAAAGAAGGCTATTAGACTTTACAAAGAAAACAACTGTTAACTTCCATCAATTCATCTATCAATTGACAATTAGAGGACGGAATATTCCGTCCTTCTTATTTTCTGTGTTACAATTTTTATACCACATCCTGTTTATTAGATTTTTTTCAAAAAAAGAGGATATATAATCATAAAAAACATCATAGTTCTAAAAGAACTCCATACTAAATATTCGGCACAAATGTA
>NZ_QSDP01000075.1:0-30911 GCF_003463685.1 Parabacteroides sp. AM58-2XD | reverse complement strand
CCATTTGAATTTAGTATTTTAACTTGTTCTGTAAAACGAGAAAGTAATTGCGATATTCTAAATAAGGTTTCTTGTCTATTCATATATAAAATATTTTTAAAGGTTAGGAATTGCCAAAAACTCTATTAAAAGCGATATTATAAATTCTTAGACTTTCTTATTTCATCAGTTACCAATTCTTGTAACTTATTTTTCGGAAGCAAGTACTGATATTCGGCAACGCCAATTGGCTTGTTAACATCTTGCAGAGCCAATTCAACTTCCAAGTGGTCTTTCTCCGCGCAAAGTATGATTCCGATAGATGGATTTTCATCGGGAGCTTTTTCCAACTTATCCAACAGGGAGAGATAGAAATTCATCTTACCCACATATTCAGACTTGAACTCGCCTATCTTCAATTCAATGGCGACCATAGCACGAAGTCGGCGATGAAAAAAGAGTAAATCAACCCGATACTCTTTATCGTTACAGGTCAGTGTATGCTGATTGCCGATAAAACTGAAACCGCTACCCAATTCCATTATAAAGGTTGTGATTTTCTGAACAAGGCGACGTTCCAACTCCAACTCTTTCAATGGCTCAACAGCATCAATGAATCCGAGATTATAACTACTGCGGAATACCTCATTGGCATAATCGGCCTGCTGAGCAGGCAATGTGGAATCAAAGTTGTTGGACTTCTCTACCGTCTGTATTGAAAGATGGTATTCTGATTTAAGTGCATGGCGTAACATATCACGCGACCAACCCTTAGAAACAACTTCATTGGCATAAAACACAGTATGTTCGGGAGATAGATTGTAGCTCATCAGAAGCAGATTATGACTCCACGGCAAAACTGCGACAGCCTGTCGCAGTTTTGTATCTCCTTCATTATAACGGAGATAAAACTTCTTCATGTCCCATAGGTTTCTTGGAGATAAGCCATATCGGGATATTTAGACTTCAAATCAACCGACAATCTTTTGACAATGCCATCGCCGTGCTTGCTGTCAATTTTCTTTTCTTCCAACAACTTGCCTATCTCCCAATAGGAAGACATCGCAACAGTGTTTAACTGCTTTGCTATTTGTAATCGAGAAGTTTCGATTACTGCGACAGCCTGTCGCAGTAATTCGTTATACTCATTTTCGTTGAATGGTCTTGAAACGGTCAAATCCTTCATTGTCTTATCTCTCTATTGCTTAAACCTTATGCAAAGGTATAAAAGATTTTCGGTTGTAATGTAACCAAACAGGCTTAAATGCCTTTTGCCTATTGAATTATGATAGTATTCTGTTCATTGGGGATTCACATCCCAATGATATGAGTAGGTTGATTCCATTCTCTTTTCGCTGGCACAAACCCTCCAATACCTTTTGCCTTATCCTGCTTGCCTCGTAGGTATTCAACCTAAACGCAAGAGCAATGACCACTTCAAGGTTGTAGAATGTAGCCCAACTTTTAGGCGTATCCAAATCACATCGTTGAGTGGTTATGGGGTAAAGCGTTCCACTCTTGTATATCGCTCTAATAGCGGCTCGGAGTGTCGGGGCTATCACCCCGAACAACTTCACCAATTCCATTTCAGACATCCATACATTACCACTTGGAATATTCACTCTGCCGCTTTCACTGATTGCTATAATTGTCCGTTCCATAGTTACATTGCTATTGAGATTTCACTAAACGATTGATTAAGTCGGTTGCCGAACATTGTCAAATCCTTATCGATTTTCTCGGTGGTAATCTTGGCATACTTCTGTGTCGTGGTAATGTTCGTATGCCCCAATACTCGGCTCACACTCTCAATAGGAACACCCTTACTGAGAGCCAATGTTGCGAACCCGTGACGACTTGAATGAAATGAAATATCCTTTGAAATTCCACACTCTTTTATCATCTTTTTCAATGGTTTACAGATATTCCAATAGTTGAGATTAGGGAACACCAACTTGTCCTCTTGAAACCTCTCGTAACGTTTGATTATCTGTAATGGAATATCCAACAACTTCACTTGAAAATTGACCTTTGTTTTGTGTCGCTTGGATAAAATCCATTTCTCGCCGTTTATCTCTACAATATCATCAGTAGTCAGTTCCTTAATGTCCACGAATGACAAGGCTGTGAAACTTGCAAAAACGAACAGGTCTCGTATATAAGCCAATTTCTTATCCGCAAACTCGTGTGTCATTACAGCCTTGATCTCATCTTCGGTCAGGTATTGCCTCTACTTGATATTCTGATTTACCCGATACTTAGCAAACGGATTTCTCGGTCTCAGTCCATTGTAATGAGCCTTTGACACGATTGTTTTCAGCCACATACAATGCGACCATACACTACCGTTGTGTAGTCCTGCATCGGTAGAGAGATAGATTTCATACTCCTTGATAAAGTCGGGAGTAAGTTCAAGCATAGAAATATCACTCCGCTTGTAGCACTTCTTGATGAACGCTGCCAGATGGTTTCTTGACCTTACACGCACCTTGTAGGAACTTGCAGCACGGTCTATTCCTATACGCTTCTTGAAACTCTCGTTATCCTTATCAAATGCACCGAGCAATGTTTCATACTCCGTACCAATACCCTGATAGGCATTGCGTACCATTTCGGCAGTGACAAACGCCTCTCTATCCGAAATGCGTTGGTAGTGCTTTATGATTTGTGCCTTGATGTTATCCAAAGCCTGATTGATGTCTCTCGATTCTTTGCTCTTGCCTTTTGCTCGATTGCCCTTTGCATCCCACATTGTTTTTGCAATGGTCAGTTTGCAACTGAATTGAGCCACAGAACCGTTGATTGTTACTCGTCCCATAATCGGGACAATACCGTTTTTCTCCTTGCTCCCGTTCACGTAGAACAGCACCTTAAATGTACTTCGCATAATCCAATTCTTTTTGGTTACAAAATTAGTTATCGGCGAATTGTACATTGTTATGCAGAATGTGGCAGAGAGTAGAAATAAACTCCAACGACCTATAAACCTACCTCTCTATCGGGTAATGATTTGAAAACCGTCCGCACGCATTACCTTTCATTTCTTTGCACTTTTGCTTCGGCGAGGCTGTCATCTAAAGTCCTCATAAGTCATTGAACGCCAGTGCTGCCATCATTATTTTCCCTCATTCGTTAGATTTTTCCAGAGATATCATCTATATTTGTATATATAAATATTATAATGTCATGAAAAATACAACCGGAGTCCTATTCTTACTTGTATCATTTTTCTCACTGATATCATGCAGCAAAGACAATGACGAAGAACTTATTGAAGAAAAACAATATGAATTTAGTTCTATCATGTGGGCTTTGCAGGAAGGTGACGGAGAAGATATTTTTGAAATAAAAACACCTGAACAGGTTTTCCGTAATACAGGGAATACAACAAAAGAGATTGTTATTAATTCGTCTGAAAAAGTAGAAGAATCCTCTCAATTTTTCATTGACGAAAATATATTGCCTTATTTGCCGGAAGAAGAGATAACGATCGCTTTTCCTGATGTATTCGAATTGTTATCTTCTGAATACAAATATTTCGTTGGAGGTAGAAAAGCACCTTTCAAAAATGAAAAAACACCTCTTCCTCCAAACAGAGCAACTACAGAAACGATATCGTTAGTTCCCTCATGTGAGTTACGAAACAGCTCAACTTTTACAATGAAAAAGATAAAAGCGACATATCGAGTTCGTTTTGTTGAGAAAGATGGTATTGATAGCTATGAGAAAGAAGGCAAATGGGAAGGTGTATTTATCGTTTCTGAAAGCAGCGAAACTGTTATTAATGAAATAAAATAACCGGCTTCTTCTGTTCTATGAACAAGCATTACATTCCAATTGTTATAAATAAAAAACAATATGGAAACTTTCAAAGATATCATACATGGAGATAAACCGGTTTTGGTTGACTTCTTTGCCACTTGGTGTGGTCCCTGTAAAGTAATGAGTCCGACTGTGGAAGCGTTAGGCAAGGAACTGGTCGGTCAGGCACGTATTCTGAAAATCGATGTCGATAAAAACGAAGCTGTCGCCAACCTGTACCGGATTCAGTCCGTTCCGACTTTAATCATTTTCAAAAAGGGGGAAATAGTCTGGCGTACTTCCGGAGTAATGGAAAAAGGAGTCCTTCTGGAACAAATCAAGAAGTTTATTGACTAAAATCTTTATTCCCGGAAACTATTTCTATCTTTGTTCATAACAAACACATACGGTTATGAACAAAGAAGAATATAAAAAATATGCAGAGGAACATGAAGACTGGGCTCCCGGATGGGATGCTATCGACGAATGTTTCGAAAAACTTTATCCCGGACAAGAGCCGGAACATTTCGGCACCAACATCATTTCCAGAGCGATGATGGGTGGTGACGAGTATCTTGACGGATACAGTATCTACACCTCCCCCAACGGCTACAAACATCTTGTCACCTATGGCATGAACGAATTATATTCCAACGAAGAAGCACTGGAAAACGAATTTAGCAAATGGGGATACGAGATGACCATAAAACTACCGGTCAAAACGAGTGAAGAATGTCAATGGGCCATCAGCATGATGAGCAACCTGGCTCGCTACACCTTTACTCAGGAACGTTGGTTCGAGCCACTGCAATTCATAGCAGGTAACGGACAATCCATTAATTGGGATGTCGAATCAGCCATTACAGCCTTACTGATTGTAAATGACACAGAAGTCCCCGGCGTAAATACAATCCACGGAAAACTGGACTTTATGCAGCAGGTTGGTATCACAGAACAGGAATTACAAGCAATAAAAACCGATCCGTCAAAAGCATCGGTATTAATAGAGTTAATGAGAAAGGATAATCCAATGCTCATTACAAATCTTACTCGTACTATAAATTTCCTCTAAATATATACAAACAAAAAGGGATCGCCTTTTATTTATTAGACAATCCCTTTTTATTATAATCGCAATCTTTTTTAATTAGTTTCCTTTAGTATCTGAGTTTGGAAAATCTGAGACTTACCCCATGTTGCAGCGGTTGTATCTTTATTAAACTCTTTGATATAGTTAATACGGATATTCAACGTCTCATTTCCTGCTGCTGTTTCTCTTGACTGTAAAGTTTTAAAATGACCATTTGTTTTAAACGCATAATAAAAAGCGTTATTACCTACGACACCTTTACCATCAGCATTCTTCACAACACGCAAAAAGAAATCATAAACACGTTTTCCATCCACGGTCTGAGGCTCTTGACTTGGATTATATTGTAAAATATATTGATTATCCTGATCTGCTGCTACTTTTTCATGACTTGAACCCAAAAACATAAAGTTTTTAAGAGTAAATGAATATGGAGTCATGAACATGAGAGTTGCATCCAAAGCAGCTATCTCATTAGGCATTATATTTGCAGTATCAACACTACTTGAAAAATGTCCTTTATTATCCAATTTATTTGTGACTACAGCATTAGAAACCGTTGCATATTTATTCGAACCATTATTCGCTGGATCATCAGAACTGTAAGTACTAGTAAAATAAATACAATCATCCGGTTGATAATCTTTGAATACAGGAGAATATACAGGTGTATAATCATCTATATAAGCCACCATCCTAAAATCATCCGAATAATCTATAACTCCAAAACCGTTTAAACTACTCTCATTATTACCATCCAAACAAGAGGTCAACAAAATAGTTGCTGCGGCAACCACGCCTAAAGATTTTAGCTTCTTCATTTTCTGTCTTTTAATTTTTATGTTATTAGTATTTGTTTCTTATTAAAAGCCAAACCGGAAACCGGCCTGCAGATTTACATTAAATGGTTTTTCGGAACGGACAGTTTCGATCGAACTGCCATTATCGAAATAATAATCAGCCCCTACTTCCGCATAAAGACTTACAAAACGAAGCAAAGGATAGCTTACACCGGCACGGGCATTCACCGACCAGAACCATTCTTTCATACGAATATGATCAGCTTCCTTTTCATATAATTCATTATGCATGTATTTTTTCGTAACCAATTTACCCGCCACATTCACTTCTGTCATGACTCCCGCTGCCGCATAAACCTGGAAACGTTTCCATTCAGCTATTCTATATGTCAAAGACAACGGAATACCTATAAAATGAAGTTTCTGACTCGTTTTATTATGGTATGCATCGGATGTTTCCCACGAAGAAGACAATAACGAATAATTTAAACCGGTTACTAAAGCAAACCGGTTATTTAAAGAATAACTCACTGACATCCCCAAAGAAACCGGTGTCTTATGTTTTACATTTGTCTTTCGCGCTGAATTCTCAAAATTAGCAGAATTCAAAAACAATAACTCCTGATCCGTAAGCGATGTATTCTTCAAAGCATATGTATTCAGTGAATTACTTGTTCCGGCAGTTACACTTCCGCCTCCCATGCCAAATCCCCATCTGCGTGGAGATACTTCTTTATCTTTCTTACCGACAGGAGCCGCATCCGCTATCAACGAACGGGTATCATCAGCAGAACCCACTTCCGGATAATCCTGCGCAACTTCTTCTGTTTCAACAACAGCAGTATTATCCGGTAGTGTTATAACTTCTGCATTCTCCTCCATATCATCATCTGAAGAAATAACGGCAGGTTCATTTTCAGCAACCTTTACAGTCGCCTTATATGTTGCCTGCATCACCGGCTGTTGCACTGCTGCAACCGGTGATGCAGTAATTCTTTCCTCGACAGGCTGTACCTGAGTAACAGACGCTTCCGTCTCTTTTGCCAGTTCCGTCTCTATTTTCTTTGTTTCCTGTTCGATCTTTTCAGCCAAAGGAGTCGCTTCCTTCTCTGACTTGAATAAATAAACGCCACTTGTTATCATCAACAGCGAAACTACGGCTGCCGCAGCCCAGTAGCGTAATGTCCGGCGGAAAGGTACCGGCGCTTTTACCGGCAAACGATCGGCTATGGCCTCCCAGTCCCCCGGCATTGTATCCACCTCAAAATCCTGCAATTTCGAGCGGAACAAATCATCAAATGTATCTCTTTCCTTTTCCATTCTTTCCTCTTAATACAATGCGTTAATCCTCTTTTGTAACATCTGTTTGGCGCGCGTAAACTGTGAACGTGACGTACTCTCCGTTATATTCAACATGTCGCTGATCTCCTTATGCGAATACCCTTCAATTGCGAACAGGTTGAATACCGTACGGAAACCGGCAGGTAACTCCTGTACCAGCTGCATCAGTTCAGCCGCCGACATATTGGAGATAGCCGAAGCATCCGGTTGGATCAGCTCCGCCGTATTATCCAGATCAGTCGATTCGCGCAGCACATCTGATTTACGCAAATATTCCAATGCACAATTTACAAAGATCTTTCGCATCCACCCCTCGAATGAGCCAATTCCCGAATAGGAGTCCATACTGGTAAAAACTTTAACGAATCCATCCTGCAGCAAATCACGAGCAGTCTCCCTGTCGTTCACATAACGCAGACAAACTCCCATCATTTTGCGGGAATACCTCTCGTAAAGCTCTTTCTGAGCCAGCCTGTCTCCCTTCCTACAACCATTTATCAGTTGTGTCTCATCCATTCAGTGTGTGCCTTCTCACCTCTTACGAGGCCGTACAAATATTATGATGTTATTCTCGTGCAAAACGCTGCATGTTTTACGAACTTTTTTTCATAAAAGAGGCGGACACATAGATCCGCCCCCTACAGGTATGCTTTGCAAAGATAAGATGTTCTAACGAATTTCCGTGTTAACGGATATAGACTGCTTACTTTTTTTTCGCAGGATCGACAGGGCATCCGGCTCCATCGTCTACAGGCACAGCCTCCATCCCGATCTTTTTAAAGGCTGATGCCAGTTTGGTTTTCGAGGTTTTATCCGGTTTGTAAGTGACAACTACCGTACGGGTAGTCAGGTCACATTTCATATCGGTCACTCCTTTTTCGAATGAGATATTCTTTTCTACTTTTTTCTGGCAATTGGCACATTCCATCCCTTCAACGAAGAAAGTAACGGTGTCTTTTTTCTTTTTTGCATCCTGTGCATAAACCGTAGAAAGAGTAAAAACGGCACAAATCAATGCTACTACTAACTGTTTCATAATGTATCTGTATTAATTGGTAAATATTATCTGTTATTTAATCACGGCTGATGTTGAAACGCAGGCCGGCATATATCTTCCGTCCGTGAACCGGTCCCCAGACCATCGAACCGTCAAAATTGTCTCCCCGCGGATTTTCCGCATCTATGATCGGATGAGATTGCTTATAGTCAAACAAGTTCTCCGCGCCGACATAGACGGACCATCTGCGAAAATACTTTGTAATTTGCGCATTCACAACTGTATAAGCATTAAAATTAGGCTTCCACAGCGGATTTGTCGCATCCGGTGTCGGCATCCGGCCTCCTCCGTTGAACTGTCCGGTCAAATCGAACTGCCATTTCTTCAGCGGGGTTTGATAAGATGCGGTTGCCAATGCTTTATAATCACTTACCAACGGTTTCTTCAAGCGCTGTGTCACACCCTCTGCATTCCGGTAATCGGTTTTAGCATCCGTATAACGGTAGGCGGCAGTCAGTGTAAACCCACGGAAGAAAGGATAGGTCGCTTCCACCTGGAAACTGTTTGAATAGGATTTACCGTCCAGATTATAAAAACTGACGGCATGGGCATCGCTATCCATATCGACAACTACCTGCTTCAGGAAGTTGGTATAATACCATTCGCCGGTCAGCGTCAGTTCTTTTCCAAACAGAGGAATGTAGAATGACAAATTAACGCCAGTGTTCCAGGCTTCTTCCTGATCCAGATTATCCGCAATATTCATTTTACGGCTACTGGATAACAGGAAATTGTTTTCTGCAAGAATATTAGCCGTACGGAACCCCTTACCGGCAGAAGCACGGACATGAAACCAGTCGAACGGATTATATTTAATATGTACGCGAGGCGTAACAAAGAAATCGTACAAAGAACTGTAATCTGCCCTGATGCCGCCTAATAGTATAAGCTTATCATTCAGGTTGTAAGTATATTGTACATAGGCACCCGGAACAACTTCCGTACGGTCGAACACTTTACGCACATCATTCTGCAACAGGTTCTCGTTAAAACCATCGTAGTTCATGCTCAAACCGGTACTCAGGCTATGGGCCGGAGAAAATTCCTTTTCATAGAGCAGGCTCGCATAGACATTGTTCTGATATACATTATAAGGAGTACGGTCATACATGGACTTTTGTTCATGATAAGAACCGGACAGGATCAAGGCTACGCTCTCCACCTTTTCCTTATCAATGATATAAGCCTGTTTGGTATATAACTCCGCCCGGTTCGTATTCAACTGCACACGATACGGATCCGTAAAATCATGATGTTTGGTGGCCTGCCCTCCGTACGGCTTTCGTGCAGATAACGAACTCCATACTGGGCTACATAGTTATCCAGTTTGTGATACCAGCGGTTCATCAGGTTGACCTGTTCTCTTAAAGGTGTATCCAGAAAACCGTCATCATTACCGTCATGCTGTTTCTTATCATTCGAATAATGCACTAATAAACCGGTCGAAACCTTATCATTGATATGCCAGGAAGCATCCGCATTTCCTTCGTACCGTCCGGCATCACTACCGAACAGGTTTACAGAAAAAATATCAGCCGTAGGCGGTTTCTTAAATTCAACATTGATCTGCCCGGCTAATGCCTCATATCCGTTCTTTACGGAAGAGGTTCCTTTGGAGACCTGGATACTTTCCATCCAGGCACCCGGAACATAATCCAAGCCGTATAAGGAAGCTGCTCCACGGAAATTCGGATAGTTTTCCGTCAGCATCTGCACATATGTTCCGGCCAATCCCAACAGCTTAATCTGGCGAGCTCCGGTTGCTGCATCGGCATAAGACACATCCACAGAAGGATTTGTCTCAAAACTTTCCGCCAGATTACAACAGGCAGCACGGCAAAGTTCATCATAGGTGATCTTCTGAGTTTGCAACACACTGGTACGCGAAGCGATTGTTCCTATTTTACGCTCGCTGATCACGACTTCCTCTAAGGCTACTTCGCCTTTCAGCTTTATAACCAGAGGTTCATCTGTATTCGTTACCGGCATGACAAACGTTTCATAACCGATATAACTTACAACCAGTTTGTTTGTACTTTTTCTTGTTTTCAGTTCAAATGCGCCGTCTACATCGGTAGTCGTGCCTTGTTGGGTCCCTTCCCAATAAACATTCGCCCCGATGATCGGCTGGTTGTTATCATCAAACACATGCCCTTTTACTTCCTCCGCCTGGGCAAAAACTGCGCAGAAAGTCAATATTATAATAAGATAGAGTTGTTTCAACATTACTTTATATTTTGATTCAGTAGATTTTCCGGTAAAACCGGAATTGGGGGTTTCTATTATTATCAGATTTGAGCTAATGATAGTGACTGGTTGTAACTCGCTCCCCTCTTGAGAGGGGGAAGGGGGTGTGTCATATCCTCTCCCATATAACCACCACAATCAGAGCTACTTGGCTATTACAGGTTCATTTGCCGTCTGCTTCAGCTGACGGTTTAAATGCTGTTTCTCTTTTTTGGCTTCAGCCACATTTCTCTTAGATAGAAACCTGTAAGAAATGGGACTAAAGTCCAATGAGATAGATTCTTTACTAATCCGTCAGCTGAAGCAGACGGCAAATGAACCTGTAACAAAGCCTGTTTTATAGACTGGCTTTAACACACCCCCTACCCCCTCTCAAGAGGGGAGCGAGTTACAACCAGTCACTATAATTAGCTCAATTCTTTCTAATAAAGACTGACTAAATCAAAAGTGCAGTCAATAAATTCAAATAAATACGGGGACAGACAATGGGTGGTCCATCCTGATTCTGTGCTATAAATTCTTTTATGGAAGGAACCGGCACGAGTGAGGCTAAGGAAGAGCCAAACGACAAGAGGTCGACCACTACCGGCTGTAATTCTACAATGGGGTTATTAAAACTGCTCCAGTCAAAACTGATGCGTTCCAGGTCACAACAGTCATCTTCACAGCAGCCGGAAGAACATACAGGTGCTTCTGCCGCCTCATCACAACAGCCATGACCATGCACTTCACAGCAATTATCATTCAATAAAACTGCAACACCTTCCGTACGGCAATCGCCACAACAGTAGGTAATAAAGTTCACTCCGGCCCCTCCATAAAAAATAAGAGACGCCAGAAAAACGATAAACAAATATGTTACAGCTTTTTTCATTCAGCACAAAGATAGTGCTTTCGTAAATCCGCTCCTAATCGTTAATATTATTTAGGAAATCTGGAAAGGTAATAATACGTTTCCGGAGACGGCTGGCTCTCTATATGATAGCGGGTAGAGGCCGAGACACTGAAACTATATCCTCTTTCTTCATTCGGGCCGACAGGCAGGTACAGAACCGTATCCCTTATCCCTGTCGCCAGCATACATTTGGCTGCTGCCGTATCGATCGAATCCGTCAATGAATAATAAACCGTATAGGTTAAATCCTCTTTTTCTTCCGACGGCTTCTGCCAGGACAATTTCAATTCATCCCCTTCCCGGTCCACACGAATTTCACCCGGAGCAACAGGGACACGGTCATTCAGCCAGGTCAGCGGAAATAGCTGAGCAGGATATTTATAATAATTATCTTTCAGTTCATTATACAGTCCTTTTGTATTATCCAGAACATTCTCACAACGGAAAAAAGTAGCACCGGCACCACCATAATAACGACTATAATCTATCTGGTCTGTGATATCATTTACCGTCCAGTCCGCCTCCGACTTATCCATCCGGTAAGCACCCAAACCAGGAACAACCAAACGTCCGTTACAATTTTCCACCCAGTTATCCACAAAGGGGAAAAAGTTATCATGCAGGTAATACATCATCGGAACAATCATATCCTGTTTTCCTTTCTCCATCCACATTTTAGGGTCCTGGAAAACACTTTCGTACGCCGTCCATCCGGCATTAGGAACCCGTTCGATACGGTTATATTTACCCAACGGCGAACTGCTGACCTGAACCCAGGGTTTTGCCAGTTTCACCCAGTCATAAATACGGTATACCATTTTATTGATATTCTCACGCCGCCAATCCGCCAGACGGGTAGACTTGCCATACTTCTGATGAACCGCTTTATCCGGAAACGTCTTTGCCTGCTCCGGATAACGGATATAATCGAACTGGATACCATCGATATCATATCCGTTTACCAATTCTTTCACCAGCGACAAAATATAATCGGCAGTCTCCGGCACCCCCGGATCAAGATACCATTCGCCATTATGACGCTTGCACAGTTTGGGTTTGCGCTTCACAACGGACAGTTTTCCCTGTTCCTTCACAGCCTTATCCATACCAACAGGAAATGTCACAAACCAGGCATGGCATTCCATCCCCCGTTTGTGACATTCTTCTATTGCAAATGCCAGCGGATCATATCCGGGCATCGTTCCGTATTTTCCTGAGAAAGTTTTGGAAGCAGGCTCAATAGACGAACGATAAATAACGTCACCCCTCAGACGAACCTGCAAAAACACTGTATTGAAATTAGCATCAGCCAACTTATCCAGCATAGAACATAATTCCTGTTGCTGTGCTTTTCTCCCCGCTTCCGTTGTAGCCGGCTTCTTCGGCCAATCGAGACCATAGATGGTAGTCAGCCAAACCGCACGGATTTCGTGCTTAGGAGATTCAACCGCTCCAATCGCTTGAAGCAGGAAAAAGACCAGAAATAACAGGCAATACTTTCTCATTTCCACTTATTTATTGAGTGGCGCAAAGGTACTACTTTTTCGTTATTTTCCAATTTCGGACAAGTAGCGCTCTGCTTCTATAGCGGCCTGGCAACCAGTTCCGGCAGCCGTAATCGCCTGGCGGTAATGCGGATCAGCCACATCGCCCGCTGCAAAAACTCCCGGAACTTTCGTGCGTGGCGTACCGGGTACGGTTTTGATATATCCCACTTCATCCGTATCGATCCACGGTTTGAAAATATCGGAATTCGGCTTATGTCCGATAGCCAGGAAGAAACCGTCAATAGCGATATCCACCTTTTCTTCATCCGATTCGCCCATGCGTTTTACCAGATGGGCACCTTCCACCCCGTTCTCACCAAACAGACCAATTGTATTATGTTCAAACAATACCATAATATTCGGCGTGTTAAATACACGTTCCTGCATAACTTTCGAAGCACGCAGAAAAGGCTTACGGACAATCAGATAAACCTGTTTTGCCAGTCCGGCCAGATAGATAGCCTCTTCACAAGCCGTATCACCGCCACCGACAACAGCCACCACCTTCTTGCGATAGAAGAAACCATCACAGGTTGCACAGGCAGATACACCCATTCCTGCATATTTATTCTCATCAGGAATACCCAGGTATTTAGCTGTTGCCCCGGTTGCAATAATTACTGTTTCCGCTTCAATAACCTTTTCCCCGTCAATCGTAATTTTGTATGGAGCAGCCGAAAGGTCTGTTTCCGTTGCAATACCAAAACGAATATCTGCACCGAAACGAAGCGCCTGCTGTTTCAGGTCTTCCATCAGTTCCGGACCGGTGATTCCTTCGGGATATCCCGGAAAATTTTCCACTTCTGTTGTTGTTGTAAGCTGACCGCCCGGCTGAATACCTTCATACAATACCGGAGACAAGTTTGCACGGGAAGCATAGATTGCTGCTGTATATCCTGCAGGACCGGAACCTATAATAAGGCAACGAACCTTTTCATTTATTGAATCGCTCATACTTTTTATGTTAATTGAATATTGATAATTGGCTGTTATTTCATCGCTTCTATTTTACCGGAGGTCTATCACCTCTGCATCCGGATATTCGCTTTCTTTAAAAACAAAAAAGTCATCCGGTTGGTTTATCCCTGTCTTCAATTGGCTGATATGAATCGTGTTACTGACTCCGTTCTTCGCTTCGATCCTGATCGATGCAGGGAAATTGGAGAACTTCTCGATTTGCAACACGACTTTGATGATATCGCCTTTTTTCTTCGGTGTCAGTTCGATATCATAAGATGTTTTTCCGTTCGACGCAGTGCTTTCCCCGATATACTTAGGAGTAAACCCTTTCTTATATACACGTAACAACAAAGCCGGATTGGTAAATTGCAATTCCTCTCCGCTCGGCGTGCTTACATTCACCTCATCATTCCGTTCCACATAAGTCCACTGGGTAGTCCCGTCGAACCAGGTAATCATGTCGGGAGTGACCAACGTAAATTTATCACCCTTCATATTGATCGTCCCTTCAAAACTTTCCGAGACTTTCTGTACATCCGAACGGGTATTCAGTTCAAAAGAGGCTGTAATACCATTCGAGTTTTCGTAAGCAGAAGCTGCTTTATCGAGGATAGATACCGGATTCTGAGCCTGGCTTATCACTCTTGTTCCAAAAAGAAGGCACAACAGAAATCCCACAAACGCGATTCCCCGCCATATTCTTATTTTTCTCTCTCTTTCCATAAACTACATTTACTAAAGGACATATTATTTCAGAGAATTCAGTAACTGTTCCAGATTATACTCATCCTGAATCAGGACCTGACGGGCCTTACTACCCTCAAACGGTCCGACGATTCCGGCAGCCTCCAACTGGTCCATCAAACGACCGGCACGGTTATAACCGATGGCAAACTTACGCTGGATCAGAGATGTTGAACCTTGCTGCTGAATCACAATCAGACGGGCAGCTTCATCAAACAACGGATCACGGTCTGACAGATCCACTGATCCCGGAGCCTTATCTTCACCCCCTTCACCTACATATTCAGGCAACAGGAAAGCTGTCGGATAACCGGCCTGACCGGAGATAAAATTGACGATTTGTTCCACTTCCGGAGTATCGACAAACGCACATTGCACACGATTTGTATCGCCACCCTGTGAGAACAGCAAGTCACCACGACCGATCAACTGATTGGCACCCGGTGCATCCAGAATCGTACGCGAATCGACCATCTGCATCACGCGGAATGCCATACGGGCCGGGAAGTTTGCCTTGATAATACCGGTAATGATATTAGTAGACGGACGCTGCGTTGCAATGATCATATGGATACCGACGGCACGTGCTTTCTGGGCAATACGAGCGATCGGTGTTTCAATCTCCTTACCGGCCTGCATGATCAAATCACCGAACTCGTCGATGATCACCACGATAAACGGCATAAATTTATGTCCCTTCTCCGGATTCAGATGGCGGGAAATAAATTTGGCATTATATTCCTTGATATTACGCACATGCGCTTTCATAAGCAATTCATAACGGTCATCCATTTCCTTACAAACGGAATTCAGCGTCATAATAACCTTTGTACAGTCCGTAATTACCGCTTTGTCCGCATCCGGCAATTTCGCCAGATAATGACGTTCCAGATCGGAATAGATACCAAACTCTACCATCTTCGGGTCGACCATGACAAACTTCAGTTCCGACGGATGCTTCCTATACAATAAAGAAGTAATCACGGCATTCAACCCGACGGACTTACCTTGCCCGGTAGCACCGGCCACCAGCAAGTGAGGCATCTTGCAAAGGTCGAACATAAAGATTTCATTCGTAATCGTCTTACCCAGCACAACCGGCAGGTCATATTTCGATTCCTGGAATTTACGTGAAGCAACAACCGACTGCATGGATACGATCTGCGGATCCTTATTCGGCACCTCGATACCGATCGTACCTTTACCCGGCATCGGGGCTATGATACGGATACCCAAAGCCGACAGGTTCAGGGCAATATCGTCTTCCAGATTCTTAATTTTTGAAATACGGACCCCGGTATCGGGAATCACTTCATATAAGGTAATAGTCGGACCGACGGTTGCTTTGATAGAAGCAATGCTGATACCGAAACTTTCCAGCGTCTGCTTAATACGTTTCTGGTTAGCCATCTGTTCTTCCATATCGACCTGGTGGTCGCTTACATCATATTTTTTCAGCAATTCGATCGGTGGATTACGGAAGTTAGACAAGTCTAGTTTCGGATCGTATTCACCTAATGAAGAAGCATCATACACCTCATCGTCTCCTGCCGGGACTTCCACCGTAAAACGAGGATCTCCAGGAAGATCTTCCGGCTCATCAGGCTGATTTTCCGCATTCGGAGCATCATACACTTCCTCTTCCTGCGGCACTGTCACTTCAAAAGCATCATCATGGGAGATCGTTGAATAAACCTCTGTCTTCTTCCGGCTCTCTTCCTTGCGGGCTGTTTCTATCTCTTTTTCAGTATCGAAAACAAATTCTTCTGTTTCCGGGCGTTCGTCCGGCTGGTCTGTCACTACCTGATCTGCTACCTCTTCCTCTTCCTCATCATCTTCATTGATATCCTCTTCTTCCGATACTTCTTTTTTCTCCCTCTTCAAACGGTTCTTCAACCATCCGAAAGAAAGGATACTTTGCAGAAACGGTATCGTCCGTTTACTGGAGAATATGGCGATGATCAGAAACACCCCCGCCAACAACAGTATCGTTCCGGGAATACCGACATTCGTGATCATCATCTCCGACAGGTAATATCCGTGCTGTCCTCCCAGATAAATGAATGTATCTTCATATCCGCTGATAAAGACAAAGGCAAAAAACATAGATCCCCAAATCAGCATGGCTGCACAAAACAAAAACCGTTTCAACAGCGATACCCGCCGCAGGTTCATCAATTTAGCTCCTACCGACCCCAGGAAAAACAGGATCATAAAAGAAGATATCCCAAACCATCGGTTCATCAGCAGGTCTGCCAGGACAGCTCCCCGCACTCCCGTCCAGTTCTCTACAGAACCTCTGTTGGTCAGCAAGTCTGCCAACGGAACGTTTTCTATCTTACTCTGATCGGCCCCTCCCGTAAAAAAGAAAGAAATAAGAGCCAATCCTATATAAATGGTAACAATAGCTATCACCAACCCTGTAATGAAACGGGTACGTTCATTGGTGAAAAACATTTTCATCATTGCGAACTTACCCGGTTCGTTATTATTATTTTGTTTTGTTGTAGTTGCTTTCTTTGCCATATAAATCCTCGTATATATTTTAAGTAAAGAGAGATTTATCCCCCTCTCCTTATTTTATAACATGCAAATATACGGGATTTCTCCAAACTGCCACACAAAAAAATCTTTTATTCTGGTTTAATACTTTTTGCTAAATTAAACAATTTATATCTCCAATCCTTCCTCAATAGGATTGATCTATTTTATAAAATATCAGATTCAGTCCGCTATTTTTCTTTCCATACCACAACGCCTGCCGGCTCCAGCACCCTGCTGCCTATTAATATTTTAGCATGAGAAGGGATTGCGATATCCTGAGTGGTCGAAGTGTAATTCAAAGCCACATAAAATCCATCGCGCCATTCTTTCACAACCCCATAGGGAAGGTCATCGACAGTCACCTTCGCTTCTTCGTAGACACGGCGCATCACATCCTTTTCAAACTTTCCGTCATCCGTATCTGTTCCAATATAAGTAACAGTTCCCTTTCCCAGCTTATGGTGAACAACAGAAGCCGATCCTTTATAAAACTGATCTGCATAAGTAGCCCACACTTCCGCCCCCTTTTTCGGCGTGATAACATCAGCCAATTGTTCCAATCGTACTTTTCCGTACCGAAATTCACCCCGCCTTGCAGACTTTCAGGCAAATGATCATAAAACAGGTTGTCTATTCCGGCTAAAAAATGAACAGGTGCAGCCAAGGGAGCCTCCCAGAGTTTACCATTCCGATCTTTTTGTCCCGTACGGCAAGTCAAAATCAAATGTCCTCCCTGTTCTGCATATTTCACCCATCGCTCCACCAACATACTGTCCAGTAATTGATAAGCCGGTGCGATTAAAAAAGGATAATCGGAAAAGTCTTCTTTTTCGGATATAATATCGACAGGGGCAGCGAAAGCCTTCAACAGGTTATAATATCTATGAATATGCGACATCGTGTTCCATTGATCCGTTTGTTTCTGGAACTCTGTTTCCCAATAATTATTCATATTGAAAAGCATTCCGATGCGACGTGCCGCCAAATATTCCGGCATTTCGCTATCCGGATCATAAGCCATCCGTAACTGCTCCATTTCTCCAGCCACCTGCCGATACTCTTCACCTCCGGGAGATAAGGTAACCCCGTCTGTCATGACCATTCCGTAATGATACTGTTCGCTTCCTTTCAACGGTTGCCTGAAACGATAATTACATACGAATTTTCCTCCTCCGGCAAATACATGATATATCCACATACGAACAGCCCCCGGCATAGGTTGAGGATTGTAAACGCCCCAATTCACCTGCCCCGGTTGTAATTCCATAACTCCAAATGTTTTCCCGGCTAAATTTCGGAACTGATCATTCGGAAAACCGATATCTTCCGGAATTCCCAGCCGGAATCCCTGTTTTCCTATTCCCTTTTTATGGCCTGTTACTAAATAACGTGTATAAGTCGTAAAGTCCAAATGGTCCATCCGCACAGGATCCACAGGATTAAAGACCGGTATCAAATTGGTCGTTATCCATTGTTTTTCACTAATATTTTTATGTAAAACATCCGCTTGCATATTAACAAATCCGGCTAACTCGTCTGCCATAAACCGATTCATATCAAGCATGGCATGCGGATTCGGTTTCTCCGGCAATTCCTGTTGATTCGGTAAACGGATCTGGTCAAAATGCTGGTAGCTTTCACTCCAGAAAGTATTCCCCCAGGTCGCATTCAACTGATCTATGGTTTTATACTTCCGACGGAGCCAAAGACGAAATTTCTGTTGAGCATTCTCGCTATAATCGACTAAACCATAGTGTCCCGGCTCATTATCGATTTGCCAACCTATAACTGTCGGATTTTTACCATAACGTTCCGCCAGCTTCGTGACTATATTTTTCACAAAATCACAATAACGTTCGCTGCTCCATGATGCATGCTGCCGACGTCCGTGTTGAATATCTACTCCATTATCCCTCCGGATAAGAATATCGGGATATTTTTTCGACAGCCAAACCGGAGGTGTCGGACTCGGTGTACACATAATCACTTTTAATCCATATTTTCCAGCCAACGCAACTGCACGATCCAACCATTCAAAATCGTATATACCTTCTTCCGGTTCCAGTGCTCCCCAGGCAAATTCAGCAAAATGGGTAAACCGGATTCCTATTTCCGACATTTTTTTCAAATCTCTCTCCCACTGGGAAGAATCCCATTGCTCCGGATAATAATAGGAGCCTAAAGCAAACATATTCTTTTTAGGAAAAGATATTTCAACGGGTGATTGGGCAGAACCTCGCCAACATAAACACAGAGATAACAATAAAATCAGTTTTTTCATTTTTCATTAATTACATATTCAACTCCTTTATAAATCACCAGCAAACTTGCCGGGGCACAATCGAAGGACCGTCTGTATGCAATTTACCTTCTTCATCAAAAAATAATCGGTCCATACATACAACCCGATCCCAGTTCGGTTTCTGACAAGACGCATCGGCATGGCGATGGTAAATGATATAAAGGTCTTCATCCGGAGCTTCCACTACTGAGTTGTGCCCCGGTGCTGAAATACCTTTTGATATGTCGGTTGCCAGTAGCGGGTTATCTCCACTTTTCGTCCAGGGTCCCAACGGATTGTCTGCATAAGAGACTCCTACTCCGTACGACTCATATCCCGTATCATTTGCAGAATAAGTCATATAATAAGTCCCGTTTCTCTTAAATACATAAGCGCCTTCGTTACACCTGTTCCTGCCCCAGTTCACTTTCTCCCAGGGCTGGGAAGCACCGGAAATAAAAACGGGCTCGCCAACAAAACCGGAAAGATCATCTTTCAGTTTTGCACCGTAAAGTTCACCCGTAGCTAAAGTATCCTGCATGCCGTTTTTGCTGAAATAAACATAAGGGGTTCCGTCATCATCCACAAATATGTCTGCATCGATGGCCGAATATCCCAAATCGAACCAGGGAGTATGGAGATCAACAAAAGGTCCACCAGGGTTTTCACTGACAGCCAGACAGGTTAGCATACGGTCATATTCTTTCACATAACAACTATACGTCATATAAAACTTTCCTTTGTAGTATTCCACCTCAGGCGCCCAAAAACCAAAACTACCGATATGATTCTCCGGCTTGCGATACAAAAGTCCTTTATATTCCCACGTGATCAGATCGGAAGAGGTGTAACAAACAAAACCTTCTCCTTCCGACAAAGTGCTCGTACCGGTCAGATAATATAAATTCCCTGCCTTATAAACAAATGGATCAGCCACATACACGTAAGTGCTGTCTGTCGTTTTCAAAGGATTCATATAGGTTCTTTCTTTTTTGAAGCAAGAGAGTAAAGGTATAATTTCGGACTCTTCTTTTATCTCATAATCTGACAAAGAATAGCGGGTTTCCTTAGAAGGAGTAGGCATAAACAAGCCTGTCCCTAACAGGTCACTGACAACAGGAGATATTTGACTTCCTTCTGATTTCACCAATAATATACAATAAGAATCCTTAACCACATATCCAATTTCGAAAAATACAGTTTCCGAATCTTCCCTACAATAGCTTTTAATTAGAGGATCTTCTCCTTTCCTGAAAAAAAGATCCAACTCGACAGCGCAATCTTTCGAAAGATCGAGTCTCAATAAACTATGCTCCCCGGATGCCAAAATTGCACCTACAGGCATCCATTCGCCAGCAATAACAGATTGATTTCCCGGCAACACAACATCATGTCTTCTTCCTCTCACCCGTTGTGCCAAAGAAACATCCAATGTGTTCAATAACCGGGAATTTCTTAACGCACAATTTACAAATGAAAAATTGCCTTCAATATCCTCACTTATAAGAGAGGGGTTTATATCGAATATTTTATACCCTTTATTTGCCACTTCAATAATACTATTAGAAACTTTTACCTGAAATGGTGTCATGGAAGACGAATCTTTATAAAGAAAGGATGTTCCGAAATTTTTCAAATAAGAATAAAATATATTTTTATCCAGAATCAAAGTAGGATTCTTATCTGCTTCAATGACTATCGATTTGTCGATTGTATCATAATAAATCTCATTAAAAACAAAAAAGCCATCACTTTCCACACGTATACCTTCCGTCCGACGATAATTATCAGTACCAAGATCCAAACCTCCTCCTGTATGCATAGAAAGAATATGTACATTATTCAATATATGTCCAGCCGATTTTGTAACGAGACCATATTTTGTACCATATATAAACGTATTGGAAATTTTACAGTCACAACAAGAATGATCAATATAGATACCATAGACTTCTTCGTTGGAAGAAATTCCTTGTATGGTGATATTGTCAATTTTAGTATCGCTACTTCCAGTTCCTTTAAAATCATCTGAGACACAAATTCTGATATGGGTTTTACGTCCTTTAAACAAACTGATATACTTTAAAGACACTAATTGTTTTAAGCCATTCACCATGATACCGTTGTCAACATTAGAACAATCGAACATGCCTCCTTCTATATAAGAAAAACGTCGATGAGTGACATCCGGTGTCGACATTTCAGAATAACCGACTTTCAGCAAAGCATCTAATCTAAAATCACTTTTGATTAACGCATTTTTATCAAATACGATATTAACATTTTTCGTATAATCGAACGGTAATACGATCGGTTCCGACAAATTATAAGTTCCTGCGGGAAAATATAACGTTTTTCCATAACTATCCTTTACCAACTGATTAAGTTCTGCACCAATAACCGAACCGTCATTTTTGATTCCGAACCGAATAACAGAAATAATATCATTTTTTATCCCGATATTTTCCATTCCCCAAAGTTGTATGGAGAAACCCAAAAGAAAAAATAATAAAAAAAAGGAATTCCCTGCTTTTTTTATCATGATGATTAAATTTTGTATTTAAATAATGGAGGAGTACCTCTAAATAAGTTTTAAACAAATAGCAGAAGAACAAAAGAATTATAATAACAAACAAATGCCTCTGATGTATCTTCTGTTCTTCTGCCTAAAAATAAATGTTCACTTCATCGCAAACGATCTATTCTTCTTTCCTCAACAAACATTTATTCATATCCGGGATTGTTTTTAACAATACCTCCTGATTCGATAATGACCTCGGCGGAATCGGGAACAAAGTCATATAATCCTTGGCCGGATATCCCTTACTCAAGCCATATTCAATATATTTGCCGAAACGGATCATATCCTGACGTCTCCAACCTTCAAAATAAAGTTCACGTCCACGTTCAGCCAACAGGAACTCCTTAAACTTATCCTTGCTTGTCCGAATGTCTGCCGGAATCGTATGCGTGACGCCCGAACGGTCGGTAATCTGCTTCAAATATCCCAAAGCCTTATCGGTCGGTCCGTTCAACTCATTTTCAATCTCTGCCAATGATAAAATGACATCTGCATAACGGCAAACCACCAACGGTATATTACCGGCTTGCGTCTGTTCCTTCGGTAACAGATACTTGACGATAACTGCACCATACGGCAAACGCTCTCCCTGATTGCCTTCACGCGAATACAAAGTTCCGTCCGTACCGATATAGCGGTCAGCAATACCAGCCAAACGTTTGTCTTCTTTCGCATACGTATCGTAAACTCCCACGGCATCAACGTCACCCCCCAGTAAGGCGCAACCTTTATCCCGCAAACCTCGGCACAAGAAGGAGGAATCATATAAAAAAACCATTCGTTCCCCATCTGCTGCCCACTCGGAACCGACCATATGTTTTCATTATTGTGCTCTTCGCTGAACACTTTGCTGTAATCGTCGGACAGCGTATATCCCATCTGTGTCAGGCTTTCGGCATACGGGAGTGCCTTATCGTACTGGTGATCGTTCATATATAACTTCATCAGCAGCATGGCAGCAACCCCTTTGTTCACCCGTCCCCAGTTTTCTGTATTATTGGTCTTGTCATACAGATACGGGAGTGCTTCCGTCAGGTCCTTGACCATCTGGTTGAAGTATTCTTCTTTCGAAGGACGCGGTTCATATACGATATTGTCGATTTTGGCCGGATCGGTAACAACCGGTATCGGTCCATACATATCGTAAAAGCAAAACATCATCCAGGCTCTCAAACATTTCGTCTCGGCCATCAGTTCATTCTTCACGTCCTTATCCATATCCGTCAGTTTGCTGAAAACATCCAGTATATAAGTCGCACGCGTAATATTACGACTTACCGCATAAGTCGAATAGGTATCGAACGCGCTACCCCAATTGAAGTGGATTTCCTGATGTTCGATATTAAAGATTTCATCGGTCGTCATCTCTGATAGCCCGATCCATCCGCCATAACCGGTCGTGAAGAGCGGCCAAACCCAGGCACCGTTGCTATTATCATTCACCGCACCCGAATTACATTTAAAATAGGCATACAACCCAGTCAACATAGAGCGCGCATCCTCTTCCGTTTTCGGAAAGTTCGTTTCCGAAAACGAAGAGTAAACCTTGGAATCCAAATCGCACGAATTAAACCATGCGGTCATGCACAAAGCCAATAAAAAAGCTATTATTTTCGTTTTCATGATTCATTCAAATTAAATTAAAAAGTAATATCGACACCTAAAACGACTGTAAACGGAATGGGGAGCGGAGACGCATTTTGTTCCATTTCCGGATCCAGTCCCTCGTAATTCGTCAACAACAATGTATTCTGCAAATCCAGATAAACCGAAGCATTCGAAGCAATCTTGCTCTTTTTCATCCAATCTTTCGGCAACAAATAAGTCACTTTGATATTCTTAAAGCGCCAATAATGCGTGTTCTGCAAAGAAAAATCATCGGTTCCCGACTTATTGCTGTTTGCTGCCGCATTAGGTGCAATACCCGGCCACCAACCCGATGTATTAAACGAAGTCCAGACTTCCTTATACCGATAACTCGTATTGATCTTGCTGTCGCACAAACCACGATGTATCCACTGGTCATACGTTTTTCGTCCCAACACACCATAGGTATCGAGATCGACCATCACATTTTTAATCCGGAAACTCGTACCCAAGCCGAAATGCATCTTAGGCTCATTGTTACCCAGCTTCACGATATCGTCATCATTTAGTACACCGTCACCGTTGATATCGACAAATTTCTTGTTTCCGGCATAAGAATCCGGTTGAAGAACCTTACCATTGGAAGTATATTGTTGTACCTCCTCTGGCGACTGGAAAATACCGTTTGTCTTCCAACCGTAAATCGGACTCAAATCATCCTTCTCCTTAATCCAAGGGGCAATGTCTACTTCCGGATTCCGTTCCACCCAGTATGAATGGTTGTGACTCATGTTCAGATAAGCCGTCCAGTCGAAGTTTTTCTTCTCCATAATCACCCCTTTCAGGCCGATTTCAAATCCGGTACTTCGTGTCGAGCCGATGTTCTTTGCCAAAGTAGCCACCATATCAGTCGCAGGCAAAGATGTAAAATCAAGCAAATCCTTCGCCGTACGTACATAATAATCGAAACTACCGCTCAAACGATCATTGAACAATCCGAAATCCAACCCGGCATTAACCGTCACATCCGTTTCCCATTTCAAGTCTTTGTTTCCTTTCTGCTTCTGAACGATTCCCTTATGTAAAAGCCCATTGTAATAATAGAATGCACCGGTCGCCATGCCATAAGTCGTCAGGCTATAGTTTCCACCCGTCAAAATACTTTCATTACCGGAAGTACCGATACCGGCTCTCACTTTCAGGAAATCCACCACCTTCTGCTGTTTCATAAAATTCTCTTCCGAAACAGTCCATGCTGCAGAAACACCCGGGAACCATCCCCATTTGTGATTGGCAGCAAATACGGAAGAACCATCGTTACGTAATGTACCACCAATCGTGTACCGATCTTTGAACGTATAATTGAAACGTCCGAAATAAGACAATTTGTTCCGTTCCCATCTCCCCGAGTTGTAAGTCGTTTCATCTACATCTGACGACAATTCCAGATAATTGTTTTCAAGTGCATCTGACGGGAAATTAAAGACGGTAACAGAATAATTGTTGCCGGATGTCACATAATATCCCGTACCGAGCACAACATTCAAACGGTGATCCCGCCCGAACTGTTTGTCGTAGCTCAAATATTCTTCGATACCATAATTATTATTGTATGCGTTGGAATAACCACCGAAGTTACGCTGTGTCTGTTGAGGTAAAATCGATTTAGTCGGTGAGAATACATCACGATTTTCGTCTGTCTTATCGACAGAAATCTGCATATTCGCTTTCAATTCCGGTAAAATTCTGATTTCCAGATTCGGAGCAAACATCAAACGTTTGGTCGTTGTCTTATCTCTCATATAGCTCCAGGCCAACGGATTCGCCGTCATCGCATTTTCAGGCAATGTCAGGTTGCCGTTTTCATCCTCCAACGGAAGGCGCGGAGAAAAATATAAGGCTGCATTCGTTTGGTTCGCCTCATTGGCATTAGCTCTCCAATGCCCCGAAGACGGGTTGTTCGCGCTCAAGAGCGAATACATACTTGCCACATTCAATTTCAAATATTTGCTGAAATCAGCCTCCACATTGATACGTCCGCTGAAACGTTCCAGATCGTTCGTTTTCATAACCGACTTATGATCGTAGTAATTGAAGGAGGCGTAGACTTTAAACCGCTCGCTACCAGCATTGAAAGAAACGTTGTGATTATGGATCAGGCCGGTACGGCTTATTTCGTCAAAATGATCATACGACTCGGTCTGCTTCAACTGATTCTCATCATACAACACAGCCCAACCGGAAGCAGGAGCCGGTGTCGGACCATACGGATAATACTTATTGATATACAGCCATTGCTCTTTCATGCCTAAATTTGCCACGTTCATGAAATCCTGAGCATTCAGCATGTCGAAATACTTATTTACGCCTTGTACAGAGAATGAACCGCTGTATGTCACTTTCGGACGTCCGCTCTGCCCTTTCTTCGTCGTAATTAAAATCACGCCGTTTGCAGCCGACGAACCATAAATGGCCGTAGCACTCGCATCCTTCAAAACATCGATCGAAGCAATATCGTTAGGGTTCAATGTTGCCAAAGGACTACGGTCCGAACCATCTCTCAAAGCCGTACCTAACAAGCCGGACGGCCCGACCTTTGACGCTTTGTTTGATTCGGAACTGATAATCACTCCGTCGATCACATACAACGGGCTGTTAGAACCATTCGGAGAAAGTGCACCTCGAATATTAACAGACATGCCTGACCCCGGTTGTGCGGAATTTTGTGTGATACTCAAACCTGCTACTTTCCCTTGTAACAAATTATCTGCACTTACGGCATTCGGAGCTTCCAATTCTTTGGCTTTAACAGAAGAAATTGCGCCCGTTACCGTCTTTTTCAATTGTGAACCGTAACCAACAACTACCACTTCGTCCAATACCTCCATATCCTCATCAAGAGTAACCGACAGAGATTGTTGGTTGCCAACCTTTACTTCAATTGCCCGATATCCAATAAAAGATATGGTCAATACTGCATTCGAAGAGACTTTCAGAGTAAACCGACCTTCTGAATCTGTAATGATACCATTCGTCGTTCCCTTTTCCATGACATTAGCACCTATTACCGGTTCGCCTTTCCGATCTTTCACTATTCCGGAAATAACGCGACCAGTCTGTTGATCTTTTTCAGATTTTGTTAAAGGCGACAAGATGATATAGTTATCAGAGAGTTCGTATTTCAAATTCCTCCCTTGTAAGGCTTCGTTCAATAATTCATCAACTTTCGCTTTTTTTCTATTCAATGAAATATCAAAGTTTGATTTGATTTCACTCGTACTATAAATAATCAGATAATCAGTCTGCTGCTCGATTTCTTTAAAGAGTTCTTCTATTGATAAGTTTTCAGACTGAAGGTTTACAACTTTATTTTGTGCCTCACCGTTGAAAGCAAATAACTGTGAAACGAAAATAAACATACATAAAAAGGTCATCTTCATAATCCTGAATGCTTTTTTGATTAATTTAGGGCATAACTTATGCGTTAACAAAGGATTTATTTTCATATCTTTGTTTTGTTAAGTAAATACTATTTTTTTGATCACAAATGGGTTTGCTTTTCGCTAAATCGGTAGGTACGCCAATACCTGCCGATTTTTTTAATTTGTCATGGGCTCATACATCTTACATTTAAAGGTTAATACTTCTTTTTACTTACTCAGAACGATCTGGTTCAACTCGTCATCTTTTTTAATATTAAACTTATGTATCCGCTGGATCAGCCGGAGTATTTCCAGCACGCCATCCCTTTGACGGAACTTTCCGACATATTCATAATTTAATATTTCCGGGTCTTTCACAATTATTTTTACATCATAATATAATTCGAGTTTCTTTATGATATTTCCCAACTTTTGTCTTTTGAATGTATAAATACCTTGGCGCCACAACAATTCATCCGGGTCCTTCGTCGACAGTTCCAGCCGTTTCCCTTTCTGAACCAGATACTGTTCCGGAGAAAGTACAACTCCTTCCGACTCTGAAGATGGAAAATAAGCCTTCACCGATCCTTGCTGGAGATAAACGCCGGTATAATCACTTCCTGGATAACAAAACACATTGAACTGAGTTCCCAAAGCCTTTACATCTATTGTTCCGGTAGAAACAATGAAGGGTACTTCCTTATTTTTTGCCACATCAAAAAATCCTTCCCCCGATAAAAAAACCTTCCGCTCCTTTTCAAAAAAAGAAGGATAAGATAATTTCGAACCGGCATTCAGCCACACTTTCGTTCCGTCAGGCAACGTCAGTTCCGCACGCTGTCCGGCAGGGACAAGCAGTTCCTGCTGAAAAGCGATCAATTCTTTCTGTTCTGCCAGATTCCCCGAAAAATAATAAGAGGCCAGCATCCATGCAGAAACAAAAGCAATTACAATGATCGCAGCATACCGGCTGAAAGATATCAGCATTACTTTCCGCTTTTGAGCATTAACCAGCTTTCTGAAACAGGCATAATTTATCCGGCCCTGCTCCTTGTCCATCCGTTCGGGAGTCAATTCGAGCAAGCTATGTAAATGTTGATAATCTATTATCCGGGATTTCAGCACAGGGTCTTTGTAGGCTTCTTTCAGAAGCTGATCCTGTTCTTCTTTTGATAAATTTCCCTGACAATATTTTATTATTCTTTCATCCATCGTGTACGATTCTTTATATATTAAACGAACAGGAAAAATAATCCCCCTAAATAAAATCAATTTTTTTTCTGTTTATCTCAATTTTCCCAGGAAGATAAGAGGAACAAGAGTAGCGGTAAGTGGTTTTTCAGTTCCTCCCTCAACTTCTTATAGGCTATAGTCATTTGGCTTTCAATGGTTTTCACAGAGACATTCAATTCTTCTGCTATTTCTTTCTGTTTTTTCCCTTCTATTTTACTCATTACAAAAATTTCCCGGCACCGTTCGGGTAACGTATCAAGTGCTTTCTCTATGATGTCTTTTATATTGTCTTCAGAAAGGCCTTCTATATTAAAAGCCTCCAATGAATCAAATTTCATACGGAAAGACAGATCGAACTCCTCCTGCATTTTAACAGCAGCTTCCTGTTCCATCAATCTCCGCCGTAAATAATCGATACATTTATTTTTCACAGAGGTAAATAAATAGGCAACCAGGTTTATATGGAAACCCAGTTCCTCCCTCTTTTGATAGAACTCCAGAAAAACATCCTGTGCGATATTTTCAGCCTCCTCATCAGAAAGGACATAGTCGCGTGCAAAATATTTGACACGCGAATACCATGTTATGTAAAAATTCTCGAAATCCATCAATCAGTTTAATATCTCACAATAACTCCTTTATTGTAAACAAAATTAAACAAAAACGTTGGATATGCAATACTGTACTTCTTTTTTAAAACTTATATCCAACAGTTATAAACGCTGATAAATTTTTAAGAGCATAATCTTCAAATTCTATTATATCCATTGGCTCGGAAAAACTGCTAACTCCATCATGTACTTTGACCAGTCCCAATTGTCCTTCCAAGTCCACCACAATTCTCCGGTACTCATAGGCTATACCCAGTCCAACTCCGGCATCAAAGCGTTTGCATCCCATATTCCCATCGGTCATACTACCAAAGGTATTGAGTTTATATTCTTTATGAACATTGTGGAATCCTGTAGTACCCGGAATCGGTAACCATACATCGATCGACGTTTTGCCTCCTACTCCATAAGCCATATAAGGTCCTCCCGAGAAAACCAGGTTAGATGTCTTCGTAAGATGCAACCGGGCTGACAACATTATGGGCAATTCAAGATAAAGCATATTCACCTTAGCCTTTCCCAGATCTTTTCCATCTTCTTTAGATCCCTTTGAAACAAAATTCAAAGAAGGTTGTAACGCCCAGGTTTTATTAAAACCATATTCCATACCAACGCCCACCTTATAAGCAAATTTAGTATTTTCCTCCGTGTTCTTCCCCCACATGCTCGCAATCCCCGCCCCTGCTTTTACCCGGAAAGATACCGGGGGTTGAGCATACGCTTTAGCACTCAGGAAAATAAAAACAACACATATTCTTAAAACATATTTCATATTCTGTCCAAACTAATCTTTGCAACTCATCCTTTACATACTTTTCATCAACTGGCATGAATGTACATCCGGTTATCCCATTATTATTGTTTTTCGTAATCTATCAGAAATGAAAACGTATTCCAGCATCCAAATGCAAACGAAATATTCCCGAATGTTCTCCATCCTTATAGTCTATATTATCCTGTTTAGGAAGAGAACTCCCAATATACCCTAAATTCGCTCCGATTCCGATATGATCAGACAAATAATATTCTGCTCCGACCAGGAAGTTATACCCAAATCCCGATAGCGATTCACTAACTCCTTTTGCCGATTCACGATATTTAAAATAACCGATGCCGAACTTTTCTTCTATTCCCCAACGGCCCACTTTTTGTTTCATCACGAACTGAGGAGCAATATAAGCAAGCCCTACATTCACATCCACATGGGAATAACTGTAAGATGACTTATATCCCGAATACATCAGACCGGCACCAAAACCACTCCTGGACACCCAGTCATAACCGACTTGCCAATCCATTCCTTTCCTGGGATGACCAGACGCTCCTTTCGGTAAATAAAATTTATTGGTCATGAAAGCATAACCGATATTCGCATAAAACGTACTATGCTGAATGGTGATTTACTTGTTTCTGCATGACTCATATTCTCAGAGTTAATAGGTACCGGAACAGAATAAGTTTCTTCCCCGGTTACATTTACCGTATCACCGATCCACAGCATATTCCCCGCTATCTGATGGCAACTGCTACCCAAAAGGGATGGTTTCCGGTGATCTGTCAAAGCTAATGCATTTCCTCCTTTTTTTGCCGTCTCCTGTTTCGCCAATGCAACGACCTGATCATAATTACATTTGGTAGAAGCTCCGCCATCCACTACTTTTACATTCCCGATAAATTCTGCCAATTCAGGCACAGAATGACCCATTCCGTAAAGACGTACTTCGTCAGCCGTCACACGAGACGGGTAACTTTTTACAAGATCTGTTATTACTTTGGGAGCACAACTACCTAAGCATAAAGGTAAAAGTAAAATCAATAATAAGTTTATTGTTTTCATTGTTTACAATTTAATATTTTTTATCTCATTATAAGATGATATTTTGTTCTTTCCAATATAGATATAGTATACTTTTATCATTCAGAACTAGTTGATATTAGATTCAGGGAAAATCCATCTATTTGTTTGCTCATCTTTTCTTGCAGTCAAAATATAAAAACTTTTAGCAGGAATTTCCCCTTGATATGCAGGTACAAATCTTAATCGTTTTACTATATCAAGAATAGTCTTACGCATATTATCAAGAACAGGATATTTACCATTAATTTTTATCATAGAGTGAACAGGATATTTACCATTAATTTTTATCATAGAGTAACAATAGGGGTATACCTTTTTCATCAATCAATATAA
>NZ_QSDP01000074.1:0-31424 GCF_003463685.1 Parabacteroides sp. AM58-2XD | reverse complement strand
TTATAAACTATCCCAAATTACATATGTAGAAACAATTATAAGTTCTTTCGATACTAAATACTCGTTTCACTCTTTTCTTTCTCTATTATTTCCCAAATAACACTCTTTCTTTCAGTTACAAAGATCGTTTTTCTCAAACAAATTACTATTCTATTGTTGTTTCTGATATTATGCATTAACACTCTCCATCACTACCCATTTCAAAGGGAAAGCACAAATCGCTTACACTTTTCGAAACAAGCGTTAAGCAATTCAACTTTATTTGCAAAAAGTGAAAAACAAACACACTCATACCGTACGATTTGTAAATATTATCAACAAATATGTAAACCCGATTTCCTCTCTTTTGGAGGATACGGCAAAGGACAGGCAAACTACTAATTCGGAATAGCCGGACGCAGGTTTTTAGAAAATAATCATGTACCTTTGCAGGCAAAATAAAATCCGAATATATAGAAGTAAGAATATGGTTATTGAACAGCAGATTACCGGTGCGATCATTGCCGGCATAAAAGAACTGTACGGAGCAGAAGTTCCTGCCGCCCAGATACAGTTACAGAAGACAAAAAAAGAGTTTAAAGGACATCTTACCCTGGTTGTATTCCCATTCCTTCGTGCATCGAAGAAATCGCCGGAACAAACAGCACAGGAAATCGGCGAATATTTGCAGAAAAACGAACCGGCCGTATCTGAGTTCAATGTAATCAAAGGATTTCTGAACCTGACTGTTGCCGGCCCGTGCTGGATCGACTTGCTGAACACGATCAATGAGCAACCTTCATACGGAATAGTTCCCGTTACGGAACAATCTCCGCTGGTGATGATCGAATATTCTTCACCCAATACAAACAAGCCGTTACACCTGGGTCACGTACGTAACAACCTGTTGGGTTACAGCTTGTCTGAGATCATGAAAGCCAACGGTAACAAAGTAGTCAAGACCAATATTGTTAATGACCGCGGTATCCATATCTGTAAATCCATGCTTGCCTGGCAGAAATGGGGCGAGGGCGTTACTCCCGAATCATCCGGAAAGAAAGGTGACCACCTGATCGGTGATTTCTATGTATTGTTTGACAAACATTACAAACAGGAGTTAAAAGAACTGGAAGAAAAGGGCCTGACCAAAGAAGAGGCAGAAGCGCAGTCGACCTTGATGGCCGAAGCCCGCGAAATGCTCCGCAAATGGGAAGCCGGCGACGCTGAAGTCCGTGCTTTATGGGAGAAAATGAACAGTTGGGTATATGCCGGTTTTGATGAAACCTATAAGATGATGGGCGTAGACTTCGACAAGATCTATTACGAATCACAAACCTACCTGGAAGGTAAAGGCAAAGTGATGGAAGGTCTTGAAAAAGGTATCTTCTACCGCCGCGAAGACGGTTCCGTATGGGCCGATCTGACCAAGGACGGACTGGACGAAAAGCTACTGCTCCGTGCCGACGGCACTTCCGTATATATGACACAGGATATCGGTACAGCCAAGTTACGCTTCGACGATTATCCGATCAATAAAATGATCTATGTAGTCGGAAACGAACAGAACTATCATTTCCAGGTTCTTTCCATCTTACTGGATAAACTGGGCTTTGAATTCGGAAAAGGTCTGGTGCACTTCTCTTACGGAATGGTAGAACTTCCGGAAGGCAAGATGAAGAGCCGTGAAGGTACGGTTGTCGATGCAGACGACCTGATGGAAGAAATGATCGGTACTGCTCATGAAATTTCGCAGGAACTGGGTAAACTGGATGAAATGACTCCGGAAGAAGCTGCCAATATTTCCCGCATTGTCGGATTAGGTTCTCTGAAATACTTCATCTTAAAAGTCGATCCGCGCAAAAATATGACCTTCAACCCGAAAGAGTCTATCGATTTTAACGGAAATACAGGACCATTCATACAATATACATATGCACGTATCCGTTCTGTTTTACGAAAAGCTACTGAACAAGGCATCGTATTACCGAAACAATTGCCGGCCAATACTCCCATCTCTGAAAAAGAAGAAGGGTTAGTCCAGATGATTGCCGATTACGCTGTAACAGTTAAAGAAGCAGGGAAAGAATACAGCCCGGCTTATATTGCCAATTACATTTACGACCTGGTAAAAGAATACAACCAGTTCTACCACGACTTCTCTATCCTCCGTGAAGAGAATCCGGAAATCAAACAATTCCGTCTGGTATTATCTGAAAATGTTGCCAAAGTCGTAAAATCAGGCATGTCGTTACTGGGCATCGAAGTTCCGGAAAGAATGTAAAGGAAAATGCCCTGTCCAAAGCGGGAATAAGTCTTATAATTTTCTGTAAGCGCTGTCCTCTCTGGGGATGGCGCTTATAATTTTCTGTAAATGCAATCCCCGGGGGGAACAACGCTTATAATTTTCTGCAAGCGCTGTCCCACCCGGGGACGATGTCTATAATTTTCCGTAAGTGTTATTCCCGGAAGAGCTACCTACTTATGCTTTCTTCTTGGTTGTCCGCTTTTTCGGTGTAGCAGGTTTCTCCGCTGCTTCGGTTATGATCTTCATACATTCTTCATAAGTCAGTTTTTCCGGCTGGGTAACCGTCTTCGGTATCCGGTAATTGGCTTTCTTATACGTAATGTAAGGACCATAACGTCCATTCAGGATCTCCAGTTCAGGGTCCTCGTCAAACTTCTTCAGATAACGCTGTTCATCTTTTTTCCGTTTCTCATCAATCAGTTCGATCGCTTCTTCCGCGGTGATGGAAAGCGGATTCAGATCTTTCGGGATAGAGATAAACTTGCCGTCATGACGGATGAACGGTCCGAACCGGCCTACGGCTGCAACCATATCTTTTCCTTCATATTCACCGATGGTACGGGGAAGATCAAATAACTTCAGTGCCTCTTCCAGTGTAATCGTTTCAATAGACTGCCCCTTCATCAATGTAGCGAACTGAGGTTTCGGCGCTTCCTTATCATCCGGATGAGCCTGTCCGATCTGTACGACCGGACCATAACGGCCGATCTTTACAAATACAGGATTTCCACTCTTCGGGTCCACACCTAACTGGCGTTCTCCCACTTTATGTTCCGTCTTTATGGCAGCCGTCTCTTCTACGATCGGATGAAACAGCTTATAAAACTTATCGATCGCTTCCGTCCAAACCATTTCTCCTTCAGCAACAGCATCGAATTCTTTTTCCACACTGGCTGTAAAGTTATAATCCAACACATCCGGGAAATAAGTCATCAAAAAGTCGTTCACGACAGTACCGATATCGGTCGGCATCAACTTATTACGGTCGGCACCTACAATCTCTTTCTTGTCAGCTTCCTTTATCTTATCTTTGGCAAGTGTGATCACGCTATAAATACGCTCTACCCCTTCCTTATCTCCTTTAATCACATACTCACGATTCTGTATCGTCTGAATAGTCGGAGCATAGGTAGAAGGACGTCCGATACCCAATTCTTCCAGGCGGCGAACCAGACTGGCTTCCGTATAACGCGGAGGACGTTGCGTAAAACGTTCCGTAGCCACAATATCGTTCAGTGTCAACACTTCATGCAACTCAACCGGCGGCAATAAACCGTTCTCCTGTTCCTTTTCGTTTTCGTCATCGTAACTTTCACGATATACCTGAAGGAAACCGTCGAAAGTGATCACTTCACCGACAGCCACGAATTTTTCTTTCTTATTATTGATGCAAACAGAGATTGTCGTACGCTCCAGTTCAGCATCAGCCATCTGTGACGCAATCGTCCGTTTACGGATCAATTCATATAATTTCTTTTCCTGCGCCGATCCGCTGATTTCCGTATTACTGATATAAGTAGGGCGGATCGCTTCATGCGCTTCCTGCGCACCTTTACTCTTTGTATGATACTGGCGGAATTTATAATATTTCTCCCCGTAAGTATCCAGAATAGCTTCCTTAGCCGTACCCAATGCCAGGTCACTCAGGTTGACCGAGTCGGTACGCATATAAGTGATCAATCCCGATTCATACAAACGCTGTGCAATCATCATGGTTTGAGAAACAGAATAACCCAGTTTGCGGGCGGCTTCCTGTTGCAAAGTGGATGTGGTAAAAGGAGGTGCAGGTGATTTCTTTACCGGTTTCTTAGTGATCTCGTCAATAGAGAAAGAGGCTGCTTTGCAGGATTCCAAAAACTCCATCACCTCTTTTTTATCCTTCAGACGCTTGCTCAACTCCGCTTTCAGGATCGTTGTTCCGTCAGGAAGTATGAAATTGGCAATGACACGGTAAGCGGCTTCCGACACAAATTCGTTGATCTCGCGTTCACGTTCCACGATCAGGCGGACAGCTACCGACTGCACACGTCCGGCAGACAAAGCCGGCTTTACCTTTCTCCATAAGATAGGAGACAGTTCAAACCCCACGATACGGTCTAATACACGACGTGCCTGCTGGGCATTTACCAGATCGATATTAATATCGCGCGGTGTTTCAATCGCATGCAAAATAGCATTCTTGGTAATTTCATGGAAAACAATACGTTTTGTATTTTCCGGTTTTAATCCCAAACTTCGTACAGATGCCAGGATATAGCTTCTCCCTCGCGGTCCTCATCGGATGCGAGCCATACCTGTTCGGCAGACTTCGCTTCGGATTTCAATTCGGAAACCAGCTTCTTCTTATCTGCCGGGATCACGTACTGCGGAGCATAATCGTGTTCTACGTCTATACTAAATTCTTTTGTCTTCAAATCGCGGATGTGCCCGTAACTCGACATGACCTTGAAATCTTTTCCGAGGAATTTCTCAATGGTTTTTGCCTTGGCGGGTGACTCCACTATTACCAGATTCTTTTGCATAATCACTTTTCACTTTTTAGAAATCGAGTGCAAACATACACAAATAATTAACGTAACCGTACATCAGTAACAAAAAAACAGTTTTTTAAACCGTGATTATTATGTATGTAACGTCTTCAGAATTATCTTTGTCCGTAAAATATCACATTATTTTAATATGGAAACTATCAGACAATTTATCAACGATAATAAAACAGACGAAGCACTCCATTTGTTGGACGAGTACATCAAAAAAAATGATTCAGACGATGAAGCGTATTATCTGCGCGGAAACGTATACCGCAAGATGGGCGATATTCGCCAGGCACTCAACAACTACCTCATGGCTATCGAATTAAACCCCGACAGTCCGGCACAAACCGCCTATAATGCCCAGATCAAAATATTAGATTTTTATAACAAAGATATGTACAATCACTAAGAGGCAATTTATAAGTGCAAAGTAATGCATATCACAACTGTGTTCCTTTTGTTTCACAGAAACCGGTCGGTGCTATTATTTCTACATTTGAATCTTTTTCCGCAGTTCCTTTAACAATGTAACATCGGCATCCCGTATCTTTCCTTCCCGGTTGGGCGGGCAGTTCAGGATCAGGATATTGTCGTTCTTTGTACACTGGTGGTACAGACCGGCTAACTCTTCTACCGTCTTATACTTTTTATCAGTTGTATTGTAGAACCAACGTTCGCTTATACAGATAGTAGATTCCCACGGCATATAATATAATTTGCTGTCATGCAAGAAGAGTTTGGGATCATTATCGGCGGGCAGGTACGGATCACCCAAACGGAAGTCACTCGGGAAATAACGGATCGGATAACCTTCTTTCTGATTTTCCGGTAATACGGGATGAGCATCCGGATTTTCAGGCAGGCCGATTGTCCAGTTTATACCGATCTGACATTCCGGTTCCCTTGATTTGATTGTCTGATATATCTCTTTTGCAGGCCAGCGCTCATGTTCTTTCTCCCATCCCCCGTCAAACCAGAACTCGACGATATGAGTATATGCCTGTACAATATCGATCAGCTCATTCAGTTGTTTAATCATATATTCGTTGTAGGCTGCATCCAGACTTTTATCCTTTACATCTGCATTCACCTTACGGTCCCACAATGAATAATACAAGCCCAGGCCTATATCATATTTTTTACAAGCCTTGGCTACCTCTTCTATCACGTTCGTTTTATTCCTCGAATTAGCCACATCATATTCGGTATATTTGCTATCCCAAAGACAGAAGCCTTCATGATGTTTGGCTACCAATATGACATATTTCATGCCGGCATCTTTAGCTGTTTTGATCCATTGATCGGCATCGATAGCTGTAGGGCAATAAGAAGAAGCCGGCTTTGAGCCATCCGTCCATTCCTGATCATGGAATGTATTAATACCAAAATGAATAAACATCCCATACTTCCGAGCAATCTGTTTCTGTTGTGCCGGACTGGGCTGGTTAGACGGGACAGGCAAAATCTGATTCTGCCCATAGCCTAATTGTAAGGACAAGGCTAAAAATAAAATCGTTACAAAAGAATATTTCATGGCAATAGTATTTATTACCACAAAAATAATAGATCTTTTACATATAATAATAGCCGGATTTCGACCTAAAGTTTGCAAAATCCGGCATAAATTAGTTAGAAGCGCCAGCCAACGTTAAACTGGAGGACACCGTTACGACACTTTTCACCTTTTACTTCGCTCACGCCTGACATAGACGCCAATTTATCTGCATCAAGTATATTTGCCAAACCGATATTATAGCTCAACGAAAACAATAACCCCATAGAGGATTGGTAACCCGCTCCTATCACAAGAGCAAAGTCTACGGATTTAAAAGCATCACTCAGCTCACTTGTCGAAACAGACGTACCCGAACTGGAAATTTTCACTTTTGAAGAAACTTTGAATCCCAACTGAGGTCCGGCAAATAAATTGAAACCCTCGTAAACATAACCTTTGAAAAGGATAGGGATATTCAGATAATCATTCTTAACCTTCAGATCTGCTAACTGATCGTTCTTCGCCCCTTGCATCGAATAAAACAATCCCGGCTCGATAGCAAAATGGTCGGTCATCATAACTTCACCGGCCACCCCGATATTTAATCCAGGCTTCATACTCCCTTCAAAATTTGTCATATTAGCAAAATTCAAACCGATCTTCGGGATAAAATGAAATTCTTGTGCACTCACCTGAAATGCCACGAAAAGAAGTAATAAACATGCAATCTTTTTCATACTACAAATTGTTTTAGATATTAAACACAAATTCTATCTCAATAAACATAAGCGATTCTCCTCCTACAATGTCTGTTTTCACTCATAAACACAGACCAAAGATAAATACTAAAATTAAATTACAAACATTTTCACTTATTATATTACCGGATCTTCAATAATCCGCTCGGGGAATAACTCTTTCAAGCTTATTTCCAGAAGTTTAGTTCTTTCTTCATTCAACGTAAACACTCTATCCTTTATCACAAACAAATCGAACGGAATATATAATTCCGCTATTTTCTTTCTATTGAAATCAATCAGATATTGAGCTCTTCCCCGGCTGATAATAGAATAACCATCCCAGTTCAGATCCGAAAAAAACAAACTTTCAGGCTGATAAGTGCGAATAACCTCCATCTGCTCATCAATCTCTAAAATCTCATACCGATCATTATAAACGAAGCATGATGCAGAATCGGACGGTGTGATCCGGTTAAAAGAAATACTATCTGCATTTTCCATATAAAACGAATTGTACACAAACCCCTGTAATTTTCCGTTGTTTTTCTCATCCCAGGACGAAACTTCTATTTCCGAACTATCGGATAACTGGCAAAAGGAGATTCCATCATCAAACAATAAATATAATGTATTCCGCTCCCCTTTCAGACAAGCGTCTTCAATCCTGTCTTTTTTCTTTGTCAGTTGATTCAGATATATATTTTTCCCGGTATTTTTATCGAAGCAGGCAATGAAAGGTCTTCCGATATTGACTTCCATCATCTTTTTTTCATATACAGAAGGTAAATCTCGCAAGTTAGTACGATAGCCTGATCCATAATTGATCATATACAACCTCTCACCATAATCAAACAGTTGCGAGTGGGATGTCAGATCTTCCGGAAGGGGATATCCCCATTTCATTTTCAGCCGGTTATCCAGACAAAGTAATTGTGTGCGGTTGGCAAAATAAAATAAGGTATCATCTCTCAACACATTCGAAGTCAGTTCTACGACCGCATTAACTCCAGCACCAATCGGGACTGCACTAAAGCCAGTTAAAACGCCGGTCAGTACACCCAAAGCACCCAATGCCACCGCTCCCGTATAATTCGTTGTTCCGGTTATCATCGGATAACTCTCTCCTGATCCATTATTAATATTAACCAGGTGCATCCCGTCAGAAACGATCAGCCTTGTCGAATCATCAACCAGTCCGTGATAATTCCAGCCATACGTATGGGGAACTTCCCGAGTCCACAAAAGTTCTCCGGAATTCATCTCATAACATTCCAGTTTTTTCGAAAACCCGTTTTTGTAAGCCCACAATTTATTGTCCTCACGATCCAATATATAAGGTAGGATTTTTTTATTCCATTTCGATACCCCTGTCTGCAAATCCAGCAAAGAACTTTTCACATCTTTCGAATTAAATAAAACACCTTCGGGAAGCAATGCAAACTGATCTGTCATATAATTCATCTTTCTTTTCCACAACTCCTTTCCTGCTGGAAAATCAATAACAACCAGTTCACCTTTATTCTTATAAGATTGTTCGTTTTTGGTCAGATGCCCTATTTTCACCATAAAAAAAGTACCAGTTGTATCCATCTTATAATCCCGTATCCTCCCGTCAAATTCAAAACTACGGGCCTTCAACTCCTTTCCTTCCGTTGTTAATCCCACCATAACCTGACTCTGAGCATAAATAGACGGTCCTGAAATCAACAAACAAACGAATAAATACAACAAGCTCTTCATGATACAATCCTGAGTTTAATTAATAAATACTAGCTAGTTCCCTAAGCGGAACAATTGTATAAACGTATTTACCCTAAAACTATTGTTAATCAAAAGAGAATTAACACATACAAAAACAAAAAACCGGAAGGGAGTACCTTCCGGTTTTTTGTTTTCTCAGTAAAATAAGATCTGAATCTTATTTCAGCAAGCTGCAAGGACAAAGATTATCTTTTTCGATATCTTTAAAGTAGTTGTATGTACCTACTTTTATTTCAGCACAAGCAGCTTCGTCAGCTACGATGATACCTTTCGGATGCATCTGCAAAGCAGTGATTGTCCACATCTGGTTGATCGAGCCTTCAACAGCCTGCTGCAAAGCACGAGCCTTGTTGTGACCGTTTACCATGATCAGCACTTCTTTCGCATCCAATACCGTACCGACACCTACTGTTACAGAAGTCTTCGGAACCTTGTTTACATCGTTGTCGAAGAAACGTGAGTTAGCGATGATCGTATCTGTAGTCAGTGACTTAACACGTGTACGTGAAGCCAATGAAGAGCCCGGTTCGTTGAACGCGATATGGCCGTCAGGACCGATACCGCCCAGGAACAGGTCTACACCGCCTACAGCTTTCATCTTTGCTTCATAAGCAGCACATTCAGCTTCCAGGTCAGGAGCGTTACCGTTCAGGATATTTACATTCTCCGGCTTGATGTCTACATGGCTGAAGAAGTTATTCCACATGAATGAATGATAGCTTTCAGGATGATCTTTCGGCAATCCTACATATTCATCCATGTTGAAAGTGATGATATTCTGGAAGGAAATGACACCTTGCTTGTTCAGTTCAATCAGGTTCTTGTACATACCCAGTGGAGATGATCCGGTAGGCAGACCCAGAACAAATGGCTTTTCAGCTGTCGGATTCGCTTTCTTAATCTTCGCAGCTACATAGTTGGCAGCCCATTTCGAGAGTTGCTCGTAATCTGGTTCAATAATTAGTCTCATAACGTGTTTTGTTAATTGAAAATTGAGAATTGAAAATTGAAAATTACAGGAACTTCCAATATCAACAGACAATCTTCAGTGTTTATTAATTAGATCTTTCGTTAATAATATTCTCAACATTACGAAAACCGATCCTTTCAAATTTTCAATTCTCAATTCTCAATTTTCAATTTGTTAGCCATTGCTTCTCCCAAAGCCCAGCATTCTTCATACTTATCGGCTTTCAGACCTTGTTTTTGCTCCACAGGAGTACCAACGGTTTCCCATTTCATCTTTTCTCCGAAAGCAGTCAGGCGTTTCACTGCCGCACCCGCCCAAGTGAACGAGCCGAAATAGCCATACAGGCGGTTTTTCACTTCGCGCATCTCGATCTTGCTCAGGATGGCTTCCACTTCCGGGAACAGACTGTTCGAATAAGTCGGACTGCCGATAATGACGCCTTTGTATTTGAATACATCTTTCAGGACATACGAAGCCGGACTCTTGCTGACATTATGCAACACAATGTTCTTTACACCGTTTGCCGACAAAGAAGAAGCGATCGCTTCCGCCATCTGCTCCGTATTTCCATACATGCTGCCATAAATAACGACAACACCATCCTCCCCTTCATAACGGCTCAGACGGTCATATATTTCAATTGCCTTGTGAGCATATTTGCGCCATACCGGACCATGTGTCGAACAGATCGTATTGATCTCCAGGGCAGACAATTTTTGCAATGCACGCTGTACCGGATTACCGTATTTCCCAACGATATTGGAATAATAACGGACCATCTCTTCCCAGAAATGCTCTACATTCATTTCCTCATCGATCACACCACCATCCAACGTCCCGTAGGTTCCGAAAGCATCGGCAGAGAACAGCAACTTATCGGTAGAATCGTAAGTCACCATTACCTCCGGCCAGTGCACCATCGGAGCCATATAGAAAGATAATTGGTGACGGCCGATGTTCAGCGAATCACCTTCTTTCACTTCGTAAAGCCCGGTCGTTATATTATGATAGCCGTCCAGCATACCGAATGTCTGCTTGTTACCAATAATCTGCACATCAGGATATTGCTGGCGCAACAGGCGGATACTACCGGCATGGTCGGGTTCCATATGGTTCACAACCAGATAATCAAGCGTACGTCCGTCCAGCGCATCCGCTATTTTTTTCAGAAAGATATCAGAATAGCAAACGTCTACTGTATCGATCAATACAGTCTTTTCGTCTACGATCAAATACGAATTATAAGAAACGCCGTACGGAAGCGGCCACATATTTTCGAAGAGGGCCTTCTGACGGTCGTTTACTCCTACATAATATACCTTATCTGCTATTTCTTTTAATTTGTACATTTTATACTTTTTACTTTTTTATTTTTAGCTCTTCATAGTTATTCGGCTTCCTTGTAAGCGCCCTCCATACAAACCAGCAACCTGCCAGCACGAACGGAATACTGAGCCACTGGCCCATATTCAGGACCATGCTATCTTCAAACGCTTCCTGATTATTTTTCAGGAATTCGATAAAGATACGCGAGCCGAATATACAAATCATAAAGACCCCGAAAATAAGACCTTCCCGCTTCCACTCCTTTTTGATAAAGTAAAGCCACATGCATATACCGAATGTAACCAGGTAGCATAATGCCTCGTACAGCTGTGTCGGATGGCTGGGAACAGTAAAGATCGGCTCTGCTCCCATTTTCCAGGCATGCAGGTTCTCGATGAAACGGAAACCCCACGGAAGATCGGTCGGATGACCGTATATCTCATGGTTCATCAGGTTTCCCAAACGGATCATAGCTGCGACCAGTCCGGTCGGAACAACCAGTTTATCGAATGTCCAAAGCATGCTTTATGCGTGATGCGTCTGGAATAAAAATAGATGGCAATAACGATACCCAGCGTACCGCCATGGCTTGCCAGTCCGCCTTCCCAAACTTTGAAAATCTCTATCGGATTAGCCAGATAATATCCGGGATCATAAAAGAGGCAATGTCCCAGACGGGCGCCGACTACAGTACCCACCATGGTATAAATCAGCAGGGAATCGATCCATGCAGGAGGAAGTTTTTCATTTTTCCACATACGGCTTACAATGGAATAACCAATCCAGAAACCGATAGCAAAAGCAAGTCCGTACCAGCGAATTTCGCGTGAACCTATGGAAAAGATGGCGGGGTCAGCCGTCCAGGTAATAAAATCGAGCATAATTTTATAATTGAAAATTAAAAATTGAAAATTGAAAATTGAAAATTGAGAACAGGGCGAGACCTAATTTTCAATTTTCAATTCTCAATTTTCAATTTATTAAACCAGTCGTTTAATCAAGTCTTCTCTATCACCGCAGATCATATCGATCACCGGCAATTCGATCATGGTGTAAGCACCCGGCTGCTGTTTGAAGCTTGCGCGGGCAACAGCTACCAGAATCTGGCAGTAAGAGCCGGGTTGTTGATCTTCATGTCGAATTCAACCAACTGGTTCTGAGTCTTGCCTGATACACCTTTGCGGACCAGGTTCACACCGTGTCCCATATCCAGCAGGTTGTCAACGCATTCCACCTGCATTACGTGTGTTTCGTCGTGTGCGAAATAATCGTCAGCCTTGATCGCGGCAGCTACCTGCTTGAAATCGTAACCGTCTTTTACTTCGATATAAACCATACGGCGGTGAACGCCTGTTCCCATCGGAATTGTCATGGACAAAGCAGCCTTGACACCTTCGATCGCTTTCACGGCAACCGTATGTCCCATACTCATCCCCGGGCCGAAGTTTGTATAAGTGATACCTTTCGGCACCATTGCTTCCAGCAGGGCGCGAACAACAGAGTCGCTTCCCGGATCCCATCCGGCAGAAATAACGGCAACCGTATTATGTGCCTTGGCTACAGCATCCAGCGAACGGCGCAGGTCTACGATACCTCCGTGGATATCGAAGCTATCTACCGTATTAATACCTAATGAAAGAATTTCTTTTGCGTACGTTTCAACGCTGCGGGTAGGAGTTGCAAGAACGGCAACGTCTACTTTATCTAACTTGGTGATACTGTCTGTCACAGTATAAGCTTTCAGTTCGTCCGGTACGTCATTCGGATTACGACGTACAACACCTGCCACTTCAAAATCAGGAGCGGCTTCCAGGGCCTCTAACACATACTTTCCAATGTTGCCATAACCAACGATGGCGGCTCTAATTTTCTTCATACTTTAGTTTTTACTTTTCAACCAACCGCAAAGTTAATTATAATTGCCGAAAATCCATCCGTACATTATTAAGAAATCCTTATTACAAACAAATCAAACTCGAATCTCATAGATGTATTTACATACAATCCACGAAACCCGAGCTGCAACCTTTTTATAATAATATAAAAAACAGATTACATTTTTAACGAATCTGAAACTTTTGCGTTTCTACTCCTTGTTCCCCTTCAATTCTCAACAGATACCCCCCTGCGGAGAGAAAAGAGAAAGTAGTTATTTTTTCCGGTCGGACAGAACTATAAACCAGCCTTCCATCCATTGTATAGACAGCTAGATTCCCATAACTCCCATCAAGATACAGTATTTTGTCGATAACGGAAAAACGATCGGATAACAGATTAATCTTTTCTGTCGATACCGGATCTTTATACACCAGTTCCACACTTTGTACCGACAAAGTATTATGTTCCTTTATCTTCTTTCGGTCGCCACGATAATCAGCTGCAGAAAGAATAACATTCATCTTTTCTTACCCACTCTGCCGAAAAATCTCCATTGGGAATGGATTGGGCACCGAAAGAACCGTAAATCATATAGTTGTTGACAATCAAATGAAAACAGATAATTTAAGTAGATTCTTTCTCATTATTTTAATTCTATTTATCCACTTTATTCAAAGCTTCCAGTAAAAATTTTCCAGGCCTGAATTTCGCACTCACACGAGGCTCTATCCAACAAGGTACCCCCGTTTTCGGATTGCGGGCAGCACGCCCGATTTGTTTCCAGGAAGTGAATGTTCCAAATCCCTGCAACTCCAACGGTCTATTCTGTTGCAACTCTTCCGTCAAAATATCTTGAAATACTTTTACAAATTGTTTTGCTTCTACCTGGGTTATAGACATACGTTCGGATATTTCTTTAATCAACTCTCTCTTTACCATATTTTCCGTATATTTTATTATAGATTCTATTTTTCAAAAGAGATGTTCTACAAAAGATAGCTATCTCCGCAGAACATCCCTTCTACTAATTAACCTCTAAATATATTCCTTAATTACAGAATATCGGATTATTTACTTTTTCATAATACGTACTGTTTTCACTTCACCGCTTTCAAGTACGATCTGTACCAGATGGTAACCTTTGCTCAATTCACTCAGGTTGATCAACGACTCCGGTTTTTCGATCGACTTAACCAAACGGCCAGAAGCATCGAATACACGGATCATGACCACCGGACTGTCGGATGTTACAGACGTTTCGTTTTCAACAAATGTCGGATACAATCCTACATTTTGCAGAGCGATGCTTTCGTTGGCGACAGTCGATGTTACGTTGAATGTTACAGAATCGTTAGCAGCCAGATAGTTCTTCTCTTCCGGTATCGAAATGTACAGTTTTGTTACACCTTGATGCTTACCGGTAATCCAGGCGCCTTCTTCTACAGCCTTCACGCTTGCTACCGTATCATACTGCATTGTATAAGTAATTGTCGCAGGCGAAACGGCTTCGGCTGTCAATAGAATACTGTCGCCTCCGGCCATAGTCGTTCCATCGATATCCCAGATTAAACCGGCATCTGCTTTCTCTATATACAATTTTGCTGGTATCATAACAACATCATAATCTCCTTCACCTACACCTACACAATCAATCAGCAGGTCATATTCTCCGGCATCTTCCGGTTCCACTTCTGTTTTTATGGTGTAGATGTCATTCAATGTTTCAGGATCAACCTTCTTTCCGTCAGGATCGGTAACGGTAAATGTAAATTCCGGTATCTCCTCGCCATAAACCGAACGGATCGTATCTGCCTTAATGGTTAAACCGGACTTTGTGACCGTCAATATACCCGTTTTCGTAACCAATACATAATTGTCACCCGGGTCGCCGCCTTCTACATACAACGTATATTCTCCGACACCTGTTATTTCACCGGCAACTTTTACCTTCGGTTCTTTACCGGCCTTGAAGCTATCGTTTCCAATAAATCCGTTAACTGTATATTCGAACGATTCAGGAACTGCTGTGCCATAAACCAATGATACATCTTTCGGTGTCACCGTTACCTCACCGGCCTTAATCTGCATCGTTTCTTTACGAATGAACAAATTACTGTTACCTTTCCCTTCTTCCAGATAGATCGACACATTGTAAATACCCGCTTTGACAGGCAGATCAGTATCTCCATTATACAATACATAATGAGGATATTCTTTCAAGCCTTCCAAATCGGTAATTTTTACATCTGCTTCTTTCGCTTTTCCATCATAAACAAAGCTCATGTCGCCTAACACAATATTGTAGTCTGCCTCATTTTTCAGACGAATCACTTTGTATGCCACCGTTTTCGTTACTTCTTCATAACCGGCAAGGCCATGATAGCTGGCTGTAATGGTTACACCGTCATTATCTGTCAATGCCTTGGCCGACAGATAACAATAACCACCCACTTTCTCAATCTGGATCTTTTCCGGATCGGAAGATACAAAATCTATCTGAGTACCTTCAGCTATTACTTCCTGCTCCTTCTTCACTTTTGCATCCAGCTTGATTTTATCGCCTACAATCAGGTCGACGGTCAACGGGTTCCATTCCAAGACCAAAGAATTATCCGGAATTACCTGATATAAAGCTTTTCCTTCAATTGTGATCGCATAATTGGTATTTTCCTTATTGATATCACGGATGCCTGTCAATTCGTAAATGCCTACCGGCAATACGCTCGGCTGATCGGCTATTTCCAGATTCTTGATACGATTGCCTTCAGCAACGGTCGCAACCAAATCCAAGTTCTTAGCTGACTCATCCAGTTTGAAACCGGTATAAGTGATAAACTCTTTCTGAATTTCCACATCATTAAAGTCTGGCACTGCCGCACCGAACGTACGTTGAATTGTACCCAGTTTGATCTTCAAGTCAGCCTTGGCCACTTCCAGACGAATACTGTCGTTCGTTTTAGCATTATCAGTCAATAACGAATACTTAAGACTGTAATTACGATCCATTGCTTTAAACTTCGGAGTAACGGTGTTATCCACAGTCACCAACTTAATCTGTAACGTATCGATATAACTACCAGCACACAATGTACTGTCGGCAGCCTGTTTTTTGATAACCAACTGTGGCATTACATCAATCAGCTCGAAAGCTTTCTTATTGGTCGATATCTGATATGCAGCATCGAAACTAGCCAAACCACGTTGCTTTTCAGCATTGTTTGCTTCAAAAGTCCAGGTTGTGTCTTGCTTTGTTTCTCCGTAAATGCGATCTACTACCACTTTCTGGAAGTCCAACGGACGCTGATTGATCTTCAATGTGCCGTCAACGACCTTAAAGGCATAGTTTTTGGAAGAAATCTTATCTGCATTACCGACCTTGGCAACATACAGACTGTCCTCTATCTGATTCGGTTTTTCACGTTTCAGGTTCACATCGGTCTTTTCCGTTACAGCATTGCCTTCATAATCCAGATAGGATACAACCGGAGCAACCGTGAAACCTTTGTCAGCCTCATTTTCAGCAGAAATATAATCTTTTGCAACAGGTGCAGCCGTGGTGAATGTGTAAGAAGGAGAAGAAGAACCAGCTGATTCTTTACGTTTTGTCAACCAAAAATAACCATCAGGATTCTTCTCACCATAAACTTTTTGCATTACGCTCACTTTCTTTCCTTCTATTTCAACCTGAGCATCAGAAGGGAATACAGTTACGGTAATCGTATCCTTTTCGACTACATAGTTGGCGGGTGCTATCGCTTGCACGTCATAGTTAGCCAAACGCCAATTAACCTTGGCAGTATCAGCTTGGGTTGCCAATTGATAGCTGTATGTACCGACATCACTCTTTACTTTTCCTAGTCCGGCAGAAACTGCGGTATGAATAACATTCAATTCATCAGAGAAAAACAAATCACTTAATGTTTGATCATTCTTCAATGTCCCGGATGTAACCAACAGTTCTTCACCTTTAATTTTAGCGATATTCTTATCGTCATACAAACGACTGCTATCCGGCAATGCCAATGACAGCAGAGCTTTCTTGATTGCCATCTTCGCCTGCTTTTGTTCCCAAGAATAATTGTCTACAGTACCGGCTACCAATGTTACATAAACTTCCTGACCGGCAGCAGTATTCACGTCTCCTCCAAATGTAACAGCCAACTCGTTTTCACCTGCGAAAATAGTAGCAGCATCATCACCGGCAGCTAAACCTTCAATCGTAAAGTCTGCCAATGAATAAACAGGATTGGGATCTCCGTAGAAACGAACAGTATCACGCGGGGTGATAGTCAATTCTGCCCGTGTTACCGGAATAGTACGTTCCAAAGTAGCCGTAGCCTCTTTGCTTAACTTATATACAACAGGAGATTCATAAAGCTCCGTAACCGACCGATAACAATCCAAAGCATCTTGCAAAGCAGTTTCTACCAATTGTAATTTCACCCCATCCTTAACAGTCGGAGTGGCGGAAAATTTCATAATATCCTTAAAAGATTTGCCACTCTTAAATTTATTTTGGTAATTCTTCATCAACTGATGACTACCGGTATTCCCTGCCGGTGCCCACATGCACTTCAAAGATGTTTCATTAAATGTGCTTACCGCCATGTAATCCTCGAATGCCGTTCCATAAACCATCGAAGGCAATGCCCCTGAATTCGTAAAGCTCACATACACCGTATCCGGAACAACAGTTGCCTCTTGTGCATGTACCACACTACCTCCTGAAACAAGTATCAGGGAAAGCAGCACGAGCTGCTTTCCTGATGTTATTATTGATTTAATATTCTTTATCATACTAAATTTATTTTACAGGTTACTTACTTCTTAATCAACTTCACGCTCTTGAAAGTGCCATCTTCCAACGTTACGTTCAGCAGATAGAAGCCACTTCCGAAGTTTGACAAATTGATTACAGACTCAGGTTTATTGAAGACTTTCAACAATACACCTGCATAAGACACCAATTCTACACGTTTGATGGCAGAAGGAGCGGTTACCGTTACATTGGTCGTGAATACGGTCGGATAAACTTCGATATGATCGGATACGACTATCGTCTCATTATCCACACTTTCATAAGCATTTCCTATGGCAAATGTTACTTCCACAGGTTCTGCACCCCAATAATTCGTATTCCCGTTCTGAATAGCTTTCACTTTCACCAAACCGTCAGATACCAATGTCAGGATCCAATTATCGCCTATCTGGTTCACATAAGCTACCGCGTCATTGTCGGATACATAAGAAACCGGTAACTTACTTGATGCCACTGCCGTCAACGGAATGTTACGCTGTTCCACCTTGTATGATGTTTCCGGATTCCAACTGATCTTCTGCGATGCCGGTACTACCACATACTTACCTTCCTTATAAGCCACCTCATAATTCGTTGACTTATGATTGTCGGCAAACACGATCGGATAAGTTCCTGCATCAGCACCCTTCGTTACCGTCGAACTGATACGCGGAGCAAAGCCCAGGTTCTTGATGGTTTCACCATTAACAAGACCGTCTAACTGATAAGTCAGTTCTGCCAAGTCCTCTCCATAAACGCTTTCCTTATCATCGGCGATAATTGTCAGCGGAGCCTTGTTGATAACTAATTCGCCTGAAATATAAGATACCTTATAGTTCTTTCCGAAATCCTGTACGGAATACGGAGTCAATTTATAAGTTCCGGCATTTCCCTTATAAGCCTCGGCACGTACTACCGGCATCTTATCGGCATCAAAATCTTCACCGCCCAGGAAGTCACTCTTATCATAATCATATGCTTTCGAGTAGTCTGGTACAGTCTTTCCATACGTTGTTGCGAAACTGCGAGCCTTCACTTCCACTACACGCGGAGCGATGATCATCTTATTCTTGGCTTCGTAAACAAACGTTGTTGCACCTACTTCTGCTTTTACAATCACTTTATAAACACCAGCATCCACCGGAGCATTCTGATCGGACGGATAAACGGTAGACGCAGTTTGGTCACCTTCATAGAAAACTTTGTAATCTACCTCTTTACCATCCTTATCAGCAACCTTTACTGTTACGGCACGCGGAGTACCGTCATAAACAGATGTCACATTCGATACGATGATATTTACATTCGCAGCTTCACCTTCCGGAGCAACCACTGTGACCGTACCGATTACAGGATCGGCATCCATATAAGTTGTTTCATCGCCATCGGCATAAACCGTAATGTTTACAGGACCGTCCAACGTGCGGATCTTTCCTTCAACCACCATCTTACCGTTCTCGTTCTGATACAATACGACGCGTTCGCGATCATTATTGGTCAGTTCGTAACGCAAGCCGGTGATCGACAGTCTATTATCGTCAGCAGACGTTACGGCTGCAGACAATTCAACATGTTCACCTACGGCTATTGTCAGGTTGCGCTGATCTTCCGGCCAAACGATTACCCGTTTAATCTTATTGATCGACAAGTTACCTGTCACATAAGTAACATGATAGTTCTTGGCTGTCGGCTTCTGAGTGAAATAAATATCCCAGGTACCACGAGAATCCACGGTTGCATCTGTTGCCACCGCCGGTAAGAAATCTCCATCGAATACATCATCCAAGCTCTGGTATTCATTATTCTTCAGGCCTTCGTAAGCAATTGTCAGTTCCGGATTAGCCACACCGTATACACGGTTCTTGTCTTCGGCTGTCACCGTCAAATCTGCTTTACGGATTTCCAAGCTGTCTAATACTATAGTCACCCCCCCCATATCGAAGTTAGTAAGCAAACCACCCATAGAAGCTATTGCATCGGAGGTAAAGCGTACTTCATATTTGCCTGCATTTGTCTTCTTGTTGAAGCTTGCCCAGTCAATCCAGTCAACACGGCCTTCGGCTGTGTTCAGGATGGTGCTGATCTCGTCTACCAACATCTGATCCACAGTATCGTCGGCCGGTGTTACTGCCACGGCTACGTCACCATCCACAGGATCTTCGCCATATTCGCGGGAAGCAGAAACGTTCAACTGTACAGCATCTGCCATCGGGACAGGAGAAACCGTTACAATCGCACTTTCCGTACCGGCCTCGAACACGACACCTGTCACAGGTACAAATGCACCGCTGACAACTCCTGCGGCTGCGCTGGTTTGGATTGTATAATCACCCACAGGTGAATAAGCCGCAAACACGTCAGCATCGGCCGGCTCTGTCGTAACAAAGAGATTTTTAAGGTCATAGTCAGCAACCAAAGTGGCGGCGTTCAACTTCGGTGTCGTTGCAAATGCCAACTTCGGCTTTAAAGATGAAACGCCTGACTGCCCATAGACTTTTCCATATGCAGCTTTTGCCGGGGTAACCTTCACGATTGCCGGGGTAACCGTCAATGTTGCCAAAGTCGTATTCAAATTGATATCGAAATCTCCGACAGCAGACTTCAGGCGCGGAACCTCTGTTCCTCCTTTTACCACCTGCAGGGAGTAAGTCCCTGAAGTCAAATTTGCCTGAACATAAGTATTTAATACAACTTTCAATGACTTGTCTTGTACAACAATCTCATTTTTTGTATCCACCAATGCCCAGTTCAGATAATCGTTATTGAAATACATTTTCCAACGTTCCAAAGTCAATGTCTTCTTGACTTCATCGGAAATAGCCAACAAGTCATATCCGTAATTCCCGGATATCCAATTTATAGATAATGAATATTCCGGTTTGCCATCTTTTATTTCCCAAGTACCGGCAATAGACCGGTTCGCTTCAGAGAAACCTACAGTAACCGGATATTCCACAATCTGCAAACCACCTTTAACGATAACACTGCCATCCGTTGTTGTTTCCACCTCACAACCTAACGCATCATATTTAAAGGTATAATTATCCGATTTCAAAATCACCTTATAATCGTATACTCCGGCAATCGGCGTGGCATTCTTTGTTTGTGCTCCATCGTCACCCAGCAAAACAACAGCCTGAATTTCCGCAGCAGCCAACTTTTTATTCAATGTCGGAATATCGGTCAGCTTTATTTGGTTTTCTATTTCAGACAAGGTCTTACCATAAACAAAGACAGCTTTCGCTTGATCCTCCGGTTTGATTTCGTCAGGTGTATTCAATAAATATGTAGGTAATTTAACTGTTAAAGACTTTTGTGCTACAATTACAGAAGATGGCATAGATTTTCCACCCGCTTCGATGTTATAAGTGAAGTTAGCCGGGGCATCATTCATCTTTATCACATATCCGTACGTACCTGCAGCAATCGGATCATTGGCTTCACCCGTACATGCAGCATCTTTCAATGTCACAGTAAAGATATCTCCAGGATTGGCAAAGTCGGCATATTGATCGAAGATTCTTGCATTCATAGCCAAGAACTCTTCAAGAATCTTGCTTTCCATTACCTTTTTCTTCTGTTCATACTTGAACGTTATATCGGTAGGGAATTCAAACTCCAATTTAACCTTCTTTACAACCAGCTTGCCGGTAACCGATGCGATATCCACATTTTCCGTCACGATCGGTTTAAACGTCAATGTATAATCATATTTGCCGGCAGGTACAGGACTATCGGCAGTCAATTCAACAGAGAAACTACCTCCGGGCTGAATACCTGTTGCAGCAACCAATCTGAACAACTCTGTATTTGCGGCATCACTAAGCACAGCATCCTTGATTTGCGCCTTCACTACAGCTAATGTATTAGCATCGGCATAATCAATTGTAACAGCCGGCAATACAGGAGTCACTGCATTTTTGGTAATCGTTCCGGAAAGAAGCACATTCCAAGTCTGACCGGGAACTTCTTCCGTCACTTTCATGTTTGCCTGTGGTTTAAGAGTCAAGGTATAGTAGTTCTTGAAATAAGGATTCGTCAACACCACTTGATATCCATACAAGTCGGAAACCTTCAAATATTCATCCTCCGGAATCAATTCGGCTGTACCTCCGGCATCTACTTGTGTCTGGTTACGAATAATATTCACCTTTACTCCCCAAGTTTCCAAGTCCGGTTTTACGAAGTTTGCAACCGTCGATGTGACATGCTGATTCAAGTAGTCAAGAATCAATCGGGCATAATGACCGGCAGTATAACCGAAATTTTCATTCAGATATGTCAATTCCGTTTCTATATCCATCGGAATTTCAATCAAGGTAATACCTCCGTTATCCAAAAGCGTTATAGAAGTCGCATAAAGAAGTTGGAATCCTGTTGCAGCCTTTGCCGAATTCACCGTTCTTAAAGTTGTGCCATCTGCACCTTTTACCGTGATTGTACGGTATTTGGTAGTAGGAGCAAAGTACACCCTATATCCATCCCCTTCAATGGCAACACGTAGAATACACTTGCCTTTCAGATCCGGATTATTCAACAGAATATCTGCCATGATATGTTGCGCCATCAATTCATCCGACGCACCTTCTTTCTTAAATTTATACGTTTTCAAGTTTACGGTAAGATCCGCACGCGGATTGATCGTAACGGGTATTTGAGGAGATTGCGGAGAAGTTTCTGCCACTTCCTCTCCATTCACTGTCACCTTCGAATAATCCACAAACAAATCCGATTTAAACTTGACCTGATATTGCATTGTTCCTCCTTCCGGTACACTCAGGTCAGAAGAGGTAATATCATCGATATAAGAGGCCAAAAGAACACTCGGATTGTTATAAACCAAATCACGTTTGATCAGTTCCAATATTTTAGCAACCTCGTCAGTCTCGCCCACTATATAATCAAATTCATATGTCGGGAAGTTAAATTCAGCCACCGGACGAGCGTTTAATTGAATACCATTCTTTACTGTTACATAAATATAAGTAGCATCCGAATTATCAATCGTCACGTCTGCATCTACCTTTCCGGCATATAGTTCTTCAAGTACGCCTGATTTCTTTGCAACTCTAACCTTATAACCGTAAACAGCTTCCGACTCGGACACTGTTTTCACAGCTGTGCCGGTTTTATCAAGCAATGTCACCTGGATTTTATCCGTAAGAGCCAAAACCCCGCCATTCAGTTGGTACAGTTTATCACTTACCAAAGAGGTGATTGCAGCCGGTTTCATGTCTTTCACATAATCAACCGGAATATTCTTCGGAGAAGTAAAGGCATGCTCTACCGGTAAAACAGTCACAAAACGAATTGCCTCACTAAACGTACACATTACGCCATCGGCGACAACATTCAATTTATTGGATGCCGAACTTTGTGTCTGGTAAGTTATTTTATAATCGGCCAGTTTATGGGTTGCACCCTCTTTTAATGTTATAGTATAAGAGAGATAACCTTCACTTGTTAAAGGAGCTTCGGTTGTCACTTGCGGAGTAAAGCTATAAACCGTTTCCAAACTGGAATTAGCATTATTCACTGCATCCAACACTTTTTTCTCCAATTCCGCTTTCGTTGTGATCGTACCGATCTTTATCGGAGTTGAAATAAAGTCAGGCAAAACGACTTTTATTTCCGCTTTGGTCGCAGTTACGGCATTCTTCAGGTCATATCCGTTTATAGACGTATTGGCAGACAGTTTTCCACTTACAGAAGCTTCCGTCTGAGTTCCCGGCTTATAATTTTCATTCAATATGACACGATAACTATACGTTTTGCCTGATTCTAAAACGCCTTTTGTCAACTTTTGCGTAAACGTTTCATCCGAATAGAGTTCAATACCGTTCTTAGCCAGTATGGCTGCTGTTCCGTCTGCCGATTGTATGGCTGCTCTTATCGCAGCAATAACCCGGTTGACAGCAGTTCCTTCAGCCAACAAGCCGTCGCCACCTTCTGTAAACACAGGAAGTTTGGTTTTTCCGATTGCTTTTGGCGTAATTGTAAGAACACCTGTCGATGTAAACGATGCGTGCCCGTCGGTCTCTACCTTCTTTGTACCGCCTGTTACATTCACTGAGGAGTAGTCATAAATCTCACTTGCACTTGCCGGGAAATAAACTTTTACATTATATTTACCCACAGGCAACACTGTTTTACCCGTTTCATAAAGAGTCTCTTTTCCGTCTTTAACGAAATAGACCGAGCAATCTTCTATTCCGGTTATACCATTTACTTTCGTGAATGTTATTTGAGACTCAATACCGCTTAATGGAGTACCATAAGTATAGGAAGACCAAGAACCAAAACTTATTGATGCAGCAGACTGATCAACCTTTTTTACCGTAATCTTATCAGAAACAGTAAAAGCAGACTTTTCATTCAATTTTATTTCTTTGATTTCTGCCGTAGAAGATTCAGGGAAAGCAATCTTCAAATCCTTCCGAGCACGTACGTCGAATGTATACGAATAAGTACCGGCTCCCAAAGGATAAGCAGGAGTACCTGTAATTTGTATGTTCTCGAAATAAATATCATCCTTCAAAGCCTGATTCTTCTTTGACAAGCCAGACAGAATAGCCTGTTTCAAAGCATCTTCATTTTGTATCTGATTACTTACCGTCGTATAATTGGCAGAGAAAACAGAGCCACTCAGCACCGATTTGATTACGATACTGTTGCCGACTTTCACAGATTCTTTTCCTGTTGCTTCTATTCTGAAAGGAGTTATGGTAGCCCCCAAAGATTCAGAATTAGATCTTTCGATATTAACAACATAGCCTTCCGAATTTACAGTTACATCAAAGAGATAACTATAATCTGCTGCAACAAGATCTCCGCTTTGAACCGATCCGGCTTTGAGAATCCGAACATTCGATACGGTTATATTTGTCGAATGCGCACTCGGTATTGTCTTCTCAATCTCTGCTGCAATGAAATCACCCAAAGTCGCAACATTGGCATTCGCTTCTTTCTCATAAAAGCTTAACGTTTCCTTTGCCGGAACCTTCAGCGTAACAACCGTCTTATCAGTCACAACGATAGAACCCGACACTTCGACTTCTGCGTTAGTTTGACCAGGTTCTACTGAAGTTGGAGCCGCTACCCCGTCCGCACGGGCAAAACTTGCTTTAATACCTGCGGGAGTAAATAATTTAAATTTATAGGTATACGTTCCGGCAGTAAGAGCAGGGCTAGAAACATCACCTGTACCACTATGCAATGTAACATCACTCGCTGTTAATCCGCTTATACCCCCAATTGAGGCAGATAATTTCGCCAGAATATCATTCTTCAATGTTGCGACTGTAGCGTTACCATCAGTCACAGAAAATGTATACAGAGGTAAATCTATATTTTTCGTTACAGAGAGATGGAACCTGCGGTTTGAGTCGTTGTTTGATTAGAGAAATCATAAAAATCTTTAAACGATGTAACTTTTCCATCAACTCCTAAACGGAGAATATAGCGTTTAGTTAACATAAATGAAGAAGCCTCTATCTTTACTTCAACCGCTGATACAACATTTCCGGTAGGTTGTACCAAGGAAAAGTCTGTAGATGTCGTATTTGAAAGTTTTAATTTACCCTTTGCATCTTCAAAGGAACTATTTTTTAACTGGCTAGAGCCACCATCCACAAAGGCAGCAAAATCGCCTACCCCGGTGGCATTTGATTCATAAACAGTAAAAAAATCACTTTTTATAACATCCGCACTTGTCCCATACGGAATTTCCGTTGTTCCATAAGGCAAGTCTTTGAACACAATCACATACCGATCAACAGCCATCGCTTGCGTCACGACTCCCAACAACAATAATGTAAACAGAAGTAATCTCCTACTTACATCTCTAAAGTATATTTTTCCCATACTTTATATTTTTAATTTATAATGTTTGTCATTTATCATCAACCAACATCAATAGTTTCAACCGGGAGAAACTATTGTTTCACTAAGGAGAAACACTTGTTTCATCAGGAAGAAACATAATTTTCATCACTATAAAACAGTTCACCGAATACCGGGTTTCAACTATCCCATACAGTATCACTGACTTACGAATTGGATTAGGTATCGTGGTCCTTTTGTCTATATTTTTATTTTTTCATATTTCGGACCCAAGGCGTATAATCCATCAAAATATTGTTTGTACAAGACGTTCATTATGTTTAATAGAAACGCCTGCCGCCCCTGCCGGAACACTTCCCGGCAACTTCTGTTAAAACATATATAGATCGTTCGCAAAACACTTATGTTTTGCCGATAAAGCATATATGCTTTCACACATCATTTTTTTATCTCAATTCATTTACAATTTAGAAAAAAAGCCCTGGCCGTAAAACTTTTACCACCAGGGCCCCTTTTTGGTCCATGTTTCCTACTTCACAGCAGTACTAATGGAAGAACTTTATTTCATTACTTTAGTATTCGAGACCACCTCTTCCCCCATCACAGGTTACTTAATGGCTCTCGCAAGAGAGCCATTGCGTAGTCACACTAGTATTAATATTAAATATCTCTTTATTACTTAACTATTGCTTTTACAGTCGATTCGCCATCGATAGCTACTACTACTACACCTGCAGAAGCCGGGAATGTAGCGTTATCAGAAGCAATTACAGTGTTAGCAATCTGCTGTCCAAGTACGTTGGTGATCACAACTTTCTTACCTGCTGCATTCATAATCGTTACCTGAGCGTTGCCTCCAAGAACTTTCACTGCATTAGCATCGATATTTTCGTTGCCTACAGAAGTATTCTCATCAGCATTATCGAAGTAGATATCACCCGTAGAAGTTGCAGTCTTAGATGTTGCGAAATCCAAATAGTCTACCGACGGAATCATCTGGTTTGCATCACCTACACACTTGTTGTATGCCTGTACACGTACAGTGTAAGCAGTCTGCGGGATCAGGTTATGAACCTGGATAGATGTTGATGTCGGTGCGATGTCGAATGATTCTTCGCCGTCGAAGTTGATATCATCCTGCCATTCGTAATAAGCAGTAGGCAATGAGCCGACTTCTGTTCTCCAGTCACCTGTATAGAATTCACCATTGTTGATCGGCATCGGGCTAACCGGTTTTCTAACCATCCATGTTTCAGGAGTATCGAACAGATAAATATCGATCTGATGTTTGTCTGTCTGGAATCCTTCCATCAAACGGATAGTGTATTTGATCGGATTAGTTACATCTGTCGTCAGATCCATGTCATTCATCTGGTGAGCGATCGGAGCATAAGACCACTTTCTGTCGATCGGATCCAAGTTACCCTGGATGCTGAAGTTGTCAACACCTACGATAGATGTTTCTTTCTTGACAACACCATCTTCTTTGTATTCTTTGGTAACTTCCAACCAGTAGTTAACCTGATTGTCACGGTGGATTACACTACCTGTAGCGTTGAACAACTCAACCCAGATAGTCCTGCTTTCTTTGTCGGCACGAACTTCAGAGATAAATACATCTTCAGAAGTGAACTTCGGAGTGAAGCGACCTACGGCAACTTTGTAATATTCAGCACCCGGAACGGCTTCCCAATTGAATTTAGCATCGCTACCACCAATTTCACCATATGTCGGTTCTTTGATAGTCGGATTAGCCAAACCTGCAGTAAATGCTACACCCAAATCTTTGTTTACATCGCAAACAGCAGCCAAAGAAATAACATTTTCTACGTCACACAAGTCTTCTACATTCGGAGTAGCACGAAGATCGATCTTAGCAACTACGTCACCACGCATTACGTTTTTAACAAGATCGCCCTTACCACCTTTGAAAACATAGTTCAAAGAACCGTCTTCCATGTTACCATTCATAGCCAAAGCCAAAGATTGTTCACGAACATTCAATTCTTTTGTTTTAGCTGTACCGAATGTGAACATGTCAGAGTTGCTGATCAAATTAATCTTCTGTTCTATCTTGTTTTCAGACTCGATAGTAGACGTTCCGTAATGAGGCAGGTCACGACCCTGAATATAGATTACAGAATCTTTCATATCGCCTGCATTTACTACACCAAACTGGAAGTTTTCGATCTTCTTCTTACCTTCAGCGTCAGAACTGTACCATACTTCCGGTACTTTAACGTCACCCTTGATCTTAGCAGTCAAAGTATCGTTGACATTGATACCGTAAGGAGCAAAGAATCCAAGATTCAACCATTTCTTATCATCTACTTTCAATGTTCTTTCATAATCATTCAAATCATAGAAGCGAACACGGTTTGCGATTTCGTTAGAACGCTGTTGCGGAGCCAACTGAATTGTATCCTTGGCATAATAGCGTGCCCACATGCCCTTTGTAGAACCTGTATTGATCGTATCGATGCTCATAGCAATGCCATCACGGTCAACCGGATCGAATGCAACATTCACGGCGATCAAAACTTCACCGTACTTATTCGGATTGATCTGAACCTTACCGTTTACTGAATCAATTGTACTGTAAACAACACCGTTCAAGTCAGCCAATTCAACAAATGAGTACTTATATGCAGTAGACTTGTTAGAGAAAGTAGTCATGTCAACCGGATCCATCACGTTGATACCGGCAATGATAAACTGACCTGTATATTCCGGATAGCAAGTATTCACATAACGAGTCTGGTAATCTTTAGTGAATGCTTCACGATAGATTCCTTTGATAGTAGCACCATGTTCAACCGGGCTGAACTGGTTCAGAATGAACGGATAGAAACTGTTATAAGAACCTTCTCTTACATCTGCGTTCATAGTAGTAACCAAACCGGCATCGGTTGTACCTACAGTGTAGAATTCATTGAATCCCTTCACGTCTGCAGTCTTGATACCGAACTGAGCGATATGGTCGAATACATTAGGCAGACCCGGGCAACAACCTTGGATCAGATCCCAAATGATCGCTTTGTCGTTCCTGTCGTTGAACGGCATATAAACAACTTTCATTTCCAGACCTTCGTTCTTAATACGGTTAACCAAAGCCACATCGTCCAAATCAACTTCGAAATACAATGTATCTGTTACGGCAGTACCTTTCAGTTTACCATATACACCATTTACATCTTTAGCCATAGTCTTAACCGGATTGCTAATGTTGTTAGACAACCAGTAAGCCTTGTCATATTCTTTTTCGCCGGCAGTGAACAGGAATGCATTTGTATGATACAAAGCATCATCAGTGCTTTCGTTCTTAGAGAACTGTTCTTTGAATACCTTGATTGTGGCAGTTGTACCACCGGCAACGTCAGGCTTCAAACCTGTAGCCTTGATGTATACAGTATGAGGTCTTGACTCGAAACGAACAGTGCTTGTTTCATCATACGGAGAGAAGAACAGATCCAATCTGTCTTTATCTTTCACGTTAGCCAAAACCGGAGTTACAATACCCATAGCATGACTCAACAGATCATCACTTTCGAAGTTATACCATACAAATGTATTAGTACCGCTGATCCAGATCGGACCTTCGTAAACAGCACCTGCCTTACCATCCATCAAATCCTGAGCGGAATAAGTATATTCGGCATTTGCCTTCAATGTTTCAACATTCTCGAAATATCTTGATGTTGCAGTTTTATATGTCAATGCAGGAGCGATTGTATATTTTTCACGAACATACAATGACTCATCGTCATCTACATTTACATCACCACGAGAATAACGGAAGATGGCATTGATACTAACGATGTTTTCTTCAATATTACCAGCACAATCAATAACAGGCATATTATCTGTATGTGACCCTATCACCGGAGCATCAGGAACCTGGCATGTTGCACAGAACTGGTTAAACCATTCCACATAATCCACATAAGAATGACCATTAACCTTCATCGGCAAATAACGACCCGGAACATAAGTAGAATCAAGTCCATTCTCTGTTTGTGCATTTTTATATACGATCTTCCAACCAACCAGATTCACATCGTCATCATAACGATCTGTTGCTAGTTCGTAAGCTTTCGTACGATTTGCCAAAGTAATTTCACCCCAATGTTTTTTATCTAAATCTTTTTCACCTCTTGAGTTGAAATACGGCAGATTCTTGAATGAAATTTCTGCTGTCTTATAATCCTTATATTCATCGAAGTTCAAGTCGTTCACTTCGTTGTATGTAGGAATAGAAGAACCACTTAAAACGAATCTTGCTGTATCAGAAGCTTCAGCTGTTGTTGTAGCCCAGATGTAGCTATCAGCCTTAAATTCTGCAACTTCTTGCGGAGCAAAATAGAAATCAAATGTAGCATTAGAAATACGATCTCTATCATCAACCCCATCCTTTTGAACAAAATATTCACGAGGTATACGATAAATAACTTCATCTGTTACTCCAGGCGTACCTTCAACAATAAAACTGCTCAAAGGCATATTGTCACCAACTTTTGTGAAATCATCGGGATTAGAAGCAATCATATTATCGACGATAAACGGATACTTAACGTGCAGTTCATAATATGCCAGTTCTTGCTGCTTTTCCTTATCTGCTTCAACTAAGCCATCACGGTCGCTTATGTTGTCAAATGTAGATGTATACTCATTGTTTACTTCACCTTTTTCATACAACGTATTCCAAAACTCAACAGTCGTTGTAAATGTTGCTTTGTTACAAGAAGTATTACGTCCGGCACCTGCCTCAAATACAGTAGTTTCACCTTCAATTTCCACATCAGGACGATTGAAAGCGATACGTGCATTACGGAATACAGTCAATGGTTCTGTATCTTTTGTTTTATCGACTGTAGATTCCAATGTTCGATCCGGTACAGATTGAGTGCTCTCAAACATGATTACAATAATCTTGTTATCCAAGTCACCTTGCTTCAAAACACCGCCATCAGATATTTGAAGAATGTTTCTCCAAGCATGTTTTGCACCAATCTGATGATTTTCGGCAGTAAAGATAGACTTTTCCTTTACTGGATTAGAAACAAATTTTCCATCCAGATCATATATATAAACATTGTAAGACCAATCAATAGAACGATTGACAAGCTCTTTATTTCCATAAGCTGCCATATCAATATCAATACCCTCTACACCAATTAGTCCTTTTGTACTATAGGTAAAATCCACACGAGCTTTAGCTTTTGTATTCTGATAAATACCTAAACAAGCCTTCTCTGTTTCATCTACAAAAGTAAAAGTAGAAGCAGTGTTCATTTTCTCATGGTTCTTGATTTCATCATAAGCCATGGTCAAATGTTGTCCGTCAAAAGGTAATTGTTCCGTTTCTTCCATATTCAGGAATGAAGCATACACACCAGCCATCAATTTTGCATCTTTCATATTTGCAAAATCGATTACTGAGTAGTAATTTCCATACTCACTACCTTCAATTGCAGCATGTGTATGAATATTTACTTTCTCAATCGGTTTCAATTGAGCAGCCGTAATGGCAGGTGTCTCAAAATGCTCCCGAGTGTCATACCATGGAGCTCTTGCTTTAGTGAGTCCAGCTGTCACCGCGAACGAAAAGCCAGCCACTCCAAGAGCACCCAGGAGAACAATACCTCCTCTTTTCAAAGTACTTTTTCTCATAAATAAAAAAATTAATTAATAAAACTGTTATTTAAATTCTCTATAATATCTATTACCAGTAAGTCTGTTTAATACCAATGACTAGATTAAACGTTCCTTTTTTCTCGTCATTTTTTTGATATTTTG